>NZ_VBVZ01000379.1 GCF_005863185.1 Pseudomonas edaphica | reverse complement strand
TTCCAGCCCTGGGAAAAATTGTTAAGGAAAAGGGAGTGCCGGCAGAGCAGCCAAATTTTGACGATCGCAGGTATTTTTCTCCGGGTTACGAGGCACGAGTCCCTGGCACGTACAATGTGTTTACAGAATTTGCCACCAATAATGAGCGTGATTCGCCTGATGTAATCGGTGAAGCAAGAACGCCGTATTTTTCTCAACGGAACGGTTCGCTGGGTGCCGCGGTGGGTGATTTTTTTACCAAGGATTATGATTATTTAAAAACAAAGCTTTTCGGTGAAACGAGGATTGAAAAGAACACCAGGGCTAATCAAGCTGTCAACAATTTTCTCCTTTCGCTTATTCCCTTCTATGATGGTATTAAAGATGCGATCGACGGCAATGTTGCCGGAGCAGCTTTTAATATCGGGTTCGATTTTTTAGGGTTTTTTCTCCCTGGGGCAAGTGCCGCGAATAGAGCCTTGAAGCTTGGTAAGTCAGCAGGCAAGGTGCTCAAGCGGTCTTTTTTTGCAGGCGTCGGTGCTTCTGTGGGTGTTACCGATATCGTTGATCTGCCGAAAAACTTTAAACGGGGGATAGTCGCCTTAGGTAAGGATTTAAAGACGGTGCGCAAACATTCAGATGAGGTGCTTGCTCGACTGAAAGGGAATTACAGATTTTATGAGGTGACAGGAAGTTACAAGGAGGGTGATATTGTCAAGGGCTTCTATCAGGTGGAGTCGGACGGTGTAAGCAGGCCAGTAGTTGCGCTATTTAAAAAGGGCGCTTGGTATGCATACAGTACTGTTACCAATACACCCTTTGGCCCTCAGTTAGCACAGTTTGGAGTGCTGAATGCACTGACGCCTTCGGATAAACCATAATGGTTTTAACGGGCGCGGCTTAGCGAAAAAGTCGCCGCGCCCGTCTGAGTTGTTAATAAGTTCGCGTTTGGTTGAGTCGTCGGGCTGCGATTTTTAGTATCCGTGCGGCTGACGCACTGTGCCTGTGTGCCTGGATCGTTTTTGCCGACGTTGTTGTAGGTCAGTGGCGAGTGTGTATTTTTTTATAGCCTGGAACTGTATGAGGTATTTGTGTCACCTAATGGCTGAAGGAAATGGATGGCTTTCTAATTAAAACTAATTATTAGGCAGAACGTTATGATATTTGCAAATGCAGTTGAACGGCCATTGGTATGCTCAAAGATTTCGAATTTTTTCAGTGGCGGATGGACCAGAAGCGAGCCGCCTAGCCCTGTAAGAACACCTGATGCTCCCAAGATAGAGGGCGCGGCAGCGGCCAAACCCGCAGACGGTAGCAATAACGGTTTTGATCAGGGGTTCATTGATAAACAAGTGACATCCCTCGAAGGCCCGGGGCACGCCAGTGGCCAACGACAGCCGGGGGAGGCCCCTGATACAAATGCCACTGCTTCGCAAGTGGCTGACTATAAAGAAGCGAACAGGAAAAAGTGGCAAACGCAAAAAGATGCTGAAGCCCGTGACAAGTTGTTCGGTCAGCCCACACCGGGTCGAGTCGATGGGCAAGAGGTTCCACCGTTCTCTTCTCGAGCGCTTGAGGAAAATGCAGCGGATTTAAGCAAAGCCTCAGGGGCGGAGTCCAAGTTTGAGCTGGGTAAGGCATATAAAAATGCACTGGTGACTTCATCGATTACTTTGCCAGTTACGATAGTTGCTTTTGTGACCATCGGAACTATCAATGAAACTATTAAACCTCACCTCAGTGCAACCCCCGCTGCTGAGGGTGCCACCGCTGCTGAGGGTGTCACCGTTGCTGAGGGCGCCCCCGTTGATGAAGGAAAGCTCGTCGATCGTAAGCAGACAAGTGTATTTCAAGTGGCCAATACCTTAGCCAATCTGCGGGGCGAAGGGCATGTTGGGCCATCGGACAAATGGGCAGCGCAAACCGATGAGGAACGTTTGGATTCTCTCGATGCAATACTTGACTATTGCGAGCCCGAACTGGTTAAGGATGCACAAAAGTACGGCGTTAAGTTTCAACCTGCTACCTCGGGCGGTGATAGCGACGATATAAAGACCCGCACAGCTGTCATCGATTCCAGGCTGGCGGCCCTGACGGCACTGTTCGGTGTCTTAAAGGGGAAAGTATCGGGCAGTGCCAACTAGTAGGCCGGCGCGTGTCACGGGTCAGGCGATTGGCGGGAACGAGGTCGACGCTGCGCTGAACGCCTGCACTCTGATTGACCTGCACTCTGATTGAAGAGTGCGGGCTTTTCTTGCGGGTGAAGTAATTTTTTATGACGTGCTTATGTGAGTGCTTCCGGTTTCTGCTGATCTTGCGCATAGCGCTATCGGCGCTGATTGATTGGCATAGAGAAGTGCTGGGCCGGGATGAACACGTTCATCGCGTACGAAAGTGCGCTGCAGCGCCGGCCTGAGCGGCTGTGCAAGTCTAAAAAGATAGCTCGAACAGCAAGGTAGGTGGGAACGCTTAAAGTGTCGAGTTTAACGCTGTGCTTCATCCGTGAGAGGGCTTTGTCTTACAGGGCGTGTTGGCAGGCTCTGGCTGGAACTGTACTGGGTGGGGTGCCCACTCATTCAGGGCAACTGCTTAGAGTGTTTTCATACAATAACAATCACGCTGGTGAACACTATGAACATTATTCCTTCAATGGCCACTTTCATTGCTTCACACCCTGTATCCGTCGACCAGCCTGCTGCGCAGCTCGAGTCGTATAAAGCTGATCCTGCTGATTGGCCTTTGTCGCAAACCAAGGGGGCCATCGAGAGCAAAAACCTCAAGTGGGGAGGTGGAAGGGGGCCGAGGCCTCCATCTCCACCACCTGCTCCTGTGCCGCCGCCGCTACCACCGCGCCCGCGTCCGCCAGTGCCGCCCAAGCCGAAACCAGATCCTAAACCCGCGCCGCCGAGCAAGCCCGGGCCTGCACCCAAGCCCCAGGGCGGTGGGTTCAAGGACGCGGGGAGCACTGTCATGCAGATCAATAAAATCAAGGCCAATGACGAGTTGATGATGGCCAATTTGCGCAAGCAGGCGCCTATCAGTGTGGCGGAGGCTGCCAAGCGAGTTTTTGATGCCGACAGACTGGTCAAGGCCGGTGTGATTGATACCGGGCCAAGCGCCCTGCGCGTTGCTCGTGATGCGGCTATCAGTGCCGGTATCACCGGGATGGTCAGCGCGCCGATCAACGTAGCAGCCTATGCAGGCTCCGTGGCCGCCGGAGAGCGGATCAAGTCTTCTTACGCCCCTGGTGTATTGCCGCCACCGTTTTTGCCCGGCGCCAGCAGCCCGCCCAAAAAAGGTGACGCTGCCGAGCACGTTGATTCGACGCCCGATTCGACAGCCGATTCGTCAGGCACGATTGACCAGCGCCTGGATGATTTCGAGATAAAGCTGTTGGGCATGGGCTCCACCGTCATGATTCTGTTGGGCGAGAACAACCGTGTATTTACCAAGAGTGAACGTTGGCCAACCGATAACGACGCACGCTTAAGCAACCTGGAAAAGATACTCAGGTTCTCTGAGCAACAATTGAAGAAGATCACTCGGCAGAACGGTATTATTTTTAAACCATATAAACCCGGCGAACCCATACCTGCCGATGCAGAAGGGCGTCTAGACCTGATCGACAAGAAGTTCAAGCGCATGGACGAGGCCTATGAAAACCTGCGTTTGCTCGCTGCTTTGAAAGCCAGTCAGCGCAACACTCAAGCACCCGCCATCGCTTGAGGATGGCACTATCGAGCGAAATGCCAGACGCGTTTCGCTCGCCCGCTGACCGTTTAAAAGGTGCGATTTCCTACTCCCTGCGCTAACCTGCCTCGATGTTTACGAGGTCAACTATGCACATTCATATTCTGGGTATCTGCGGCACATTCATGGGTTCGATGGCGGTCCTGGCCAAAGAGTTGGGCCATCACGTTACTGGCTCCGACGCCAACGTTTATCCGCCCATGAGCACGCAGCTTCAGGCCCAGGGTATTGAGCTGACCCAAGGTTACGACCCCTCACAGTTCGACCCGGTCCCGGATCTGGTGGTGATCGGTAACGCCATGTCACGTGGTAACCCGGCGGTCGAATATGTACTCAACAAGGGCTTGCCCTATGTCTCCGGCCCGCAATGGCTGGCCGACCATGTGCTGCAAGGCCGCTGGGTTCTTGCTGTGGCGGGCACCCATGGCAAGACCACCACCAGCAGCATGCTGGCCTGGGTGCTTGAGCATGCGGGCATGAGTCCGGGTTTCCTGATCGGCGGTGTGCCGCAGAACTTCTCGGTGTCGGCGCGTTTGGGCGATACGCCGTTTTTTGTGATTGAGGCCGATGAATACGACAGCGCCTTCTTCGACAAGCGCTCCAAGTTCGTCCATTACCGCCCGCGTACCGCGATCCTCAACAATCTTGAGTTCGACCACGCGGACATTTTCCCTGATCTGGCCGCCATTGAGCGCCAGTTCCACCATTTGGTGCGCACCATCCCCAGCGAAGGCCTGGTGATCCACCCGACCACCGAGCCGGCCCTGCAGCGCGTGATCGACATGGGCTGCTGGACGCCGGTGCAAACCACCGGCGCGGGCGGGCAGTGGCAGGTCAAGTTGCTCAGCGAAGACGGCTCGCGCTTTGAAGTGCTGTTCGAGGGTGAGGCCCAAGGCGTCGTCGAATGGGACATGACCGGTCAACATAACGTCGCCAATGCCTTGGTCACCCTGGCGGCCGCACGGCATGTGGGCGTGGTGCCTTCCATGGGCATCGCCGCCTTGAGCGCGTTCAAGAGCGTGAAACGCCGTATGGAAAAAGTCGCAGATGTGAACGGGATTACCATCTACGACGACTTTGCCCACCACCCAACAGCCATTGCGACCACGCTGGATGGCCTGCGCAAGCGCGTCGGTGATGCCAATATCATTGCCATTATTGAGCCGCGCTCCAATTCCATGAAACTCGGCGCGCACCGCGATGGTTTGCCGGAAAGCGTCAACGACGCCGACCAGGTGGTTTGGTACGCCCCGACTAACCTCGGCTGGGACCTGCCGGCGATTGCGGCGCTGTGCACGGTGCCTTCCATCGTGTGCGACTCCATTGAAGCGATCATCGAACACGTCAAACAGCAAGCCAAGCCCGGCACCCATGTGGTGGTCATGAGCAACGGCGGTTTCGGTGGCCTGCACGGCAAGCTGGCCGAGGCGCTCAAATGAGTGGCCCGGAACGCATTACCCTGGCGATGACCGGCGCGTCCGGTGCGCCTTACGGCCTGCGCTTGCTGGACTGCCTGGTGCGCGAAGACCGCGAGGTGCACTTCCTGATTTCCAAGGCCGCGCAACTGGTGCTGGCCACCGAGACGGATGTGCAACTGCCGGCCAAGGTGCAGATGATGCAAGCCTTCCTCACCGAGTACACCGGCGCGGCTGCCGGGCAGATCAAGGTGTACGGTAAAGAAGACTGGATGTCGCCGGTAGCGTCCGGCTCCGGTGCGCCGGCGGCGATGGTGGTAGTGCCGTGCTCCACCGGCACCTTGTCGGCGATTGCCACGGGCGCCTGCAACAACCTGATCGAGCGGGCGGCTGACGTGACCTTGAAGGAGCGCCGCCAGTTGATCCTGGTGCCGCGCGAGGCGCCGTATTCGAGTATTCACCTGGAGCACATGCTCAAGTTGTCGAACATGGGCGTGACCATCTTGCCGGCTTCGCCAGGGTTTTATCACCAGCCGCAAACCATCGATGACCTGGTGGACTTTGTGGTGGCGCGCATTCTCAACCTGCTGAACATTCCCCAGGACATGCTGCCACGTTGGGGCGAGCACCATTTGAGCAGCGATGAATAAGGCGCTGCTGGTAATGTTGGCGCTGCAACTGACAGGCTGCGCCACGGCGCGCACGCTGGATGCCGCGCAACCCGGGGCGCCGGTGGTGTATGCCGGCACGCGGCTGGATGTGTATGCGATCAATGGCGGCTGTTGCGCCAAGGATCGATTCGGCGCTGAGGCGCCGAGCTATCCGCATATCGACCTGCCGGCCAGCGCGGTGCTCGATACCTTGCTGTTGCCGCTGTCGGTATTGACGGTGTTGGGCGTGGGGTTTAACGCAACGGGCGGGCTTTAGTGTTGCGTTGAGTGTGCGGGCCCCATCGCGGGCAAGCCCGGCTCCCACAGGGGAATGCCTTCCAAAGG
>NZ_VBVZ01000378.1 GCF_005863185.1 Pseudomonas edaphica | reverse complement strand
GGTATTGGCCGGGCCGTAGGCGATGTTTTCCGAGTAGGTCTTCTGCTGTTGCGGCTGCACCGAGAAGGCGATGAATTTCTTCGCCGCTTCGGCACGGTCCTTGGCCAGGCCTTTAGGGATGGCCCAGGCGTCAAAGTCGTAGATGCCGCCGTTCCACACCACTTTCAGGTTGCTTTCTTTTTGCACGGCAGCGATGCG
Source organism: Pseudomonas edaphica (assembly GCF_005863185.1). GTDB lineage: Bacteria > Pseudomonadota > Gammaproteobacteria > Pseudomonadales > Pseudomonadaceae > Aquipseudomonas > Aquipseudomonas edaphica. The sequence goes on along the minus strand of NZ_VBVZ01000378.1, from coordinate 5,943 downwards.
GCCGTTATAGGCCGAGCTCATGACCACATCACCCGAGGCCAGGTACTGCGGCGGTTGTGCGCCGGCTTCCCACCACTGGATCGACGGTTTGAGTTCGTCGAGTTTCTTGAACGCGCGATCCTGGCCGTCTTTGCCAGCCAGCACTTTGTACACGTCTTTGGGGGCCACGCCGTCCGCCATCAAGGCGAATTCCAGGGTGTACTTGGCGCCTTTGCGCAGGCCGCGCTTGCCTGGGAATTTCTTGGTATCCCAAAAGTCCGCCCAACTGGTCGGTGCAGTGGCAAGCTTGTCGGCGTTGTACGCCAGCACGGTGGACCACACAAAGAAGCCCACGCCGCAGGGCTGAATCGCGCCTTTCACGTAATCGGCGCTATTGCCGAACAGTTTCGGGTCGAGCGGTTCGAACATGTCTTCGTCACAGCCACGGGACAGTTCCGGCGACTCCACTTCCACCAAGTCCCACGACACGCTCTTGGTATCGACCATGGCTTTGACCTTGGCCATTTCACCGTTGTACTCACCGGCGACGATCTTGCCATTACCCGCGCTTTCCCACGGTGCGTAAAAGGCTTTGACCTGAGCCGCCTTGTTCGCGCCACCGAAGGATACGACCGTCAGGTCCGGGCCTGCCATGGCCTGTGTCGCGCCCATCAAGCCGATGGCCAAGGCGGAATATTTAAGGGATCTCAACATTGTTGTTCTCTCCACGTGCAGGGTTGGTGAAGCCATGGGGCGATTAATTCGCCTCTAGAAGTGGGTCGAGTGCGCGAACGTGCTCGACTTGCCAGCCAATCGGTACCACGTCGCCGACCGCAAGCGCTGGGTCCAGCTCAGCGATCGGTTGTTTCACAAAAAAATCGGCCTTGCCGCAGACTTCCAGGCGCACACGCACGTGGTCGCCCAGGTAGATAAATTCCGCCACCCGCCCAGAGAAGCGGTTGACGCAGGACTCACTGGAGCCATTGAGGCTGACGCGCTCCGGGCGTACTGACAGGGTCACCGGGCCGCCGAGCTGGCCGACATTCACTGCCAGCGCCTCGACCTTTTCACCGCGCGCCAACTCCACCACACAGCGTTCGCCGGTGTGGCTGTGCAAGCGGCCATTGAGTCGGTTGTTCTCGCCGATGAAGTTGGCGACGAACGTGTTTTTTGGCTCTTCGTACAGCGTGCGCGGCGCGGCGATCTGCTGGATCTCGCCCTGGTGGAACACCGCCACGCGGTCGGACATGGTCAAGGCTTCGCCCTGGTCGTGGGTCACGTACACCACGGTCACGCCGAGGCGCTGGTGCAGGTGCTTGATCTCCATCTGCATGTGTTCGCGCAGTTGTTTATCGAGGGCGCCGAGGGGTTCGTCCATCAACACCAGCTGCGGTTCGAACACCAGCGCGCGGGCCAAGGCCACGCGCTGTTGCTGACCGCCGGAGAGTTGCGCCGGGTAACGCTGGGCGAAGGCATCCAGCTGGACCATGCTCAGCACCCGTTTGACCCGCTCGCTGATATCGGTCTTGCTCAAGCCGCGCACCGACAACGGGAAGGCCAGGTTCTCTGCCACCGTCATGTGCGGGAACAGCGCGTAGTTCTGGAACACCATGCCGATGTCGCGCTTGTGCGGCGGCACGTTGTTGATAGCGCGCCCGGCGAGCAGGATTTCCCCGGCGGTCGGCGTCTCGAAACCGGCGAGCATCATCAGGCTGGTGGTCTTGCCCGAACCGGACGGCCCGAGCAGGGTGAGGAACTCGCCCTTGCGAATTTCCAGGTTGAGGTCTTTGACGATCAGGTTCTCGCCGTCGTAGCTCTTCTGCACGCCACGAAAGCTGACCAGCACATCATTTGAATCCACCTCGCTCATACCCGCACCTTTTGTTTTGGACTGCTGTGGCACAAAGCGTAGTCCAGGCGCGAGCCCCCGGAAATCGGGGGCGAGGAGAGAATCACATCAGCAGGATGGAAGATTGGGGGTAGGGATTGCCCTACACGGATGGCGGGCAGAGAACAGTGCGGCGGCAATCGTCAGCGTCTGCCGGCAAAGCCTATGTCGTAAACAGATACGCGCACCTGGAGGAGCCCGGCTTGATCGTTCCCTCGCTCCGCGTGGGAATGCAGCCCAGGACGCTCTGCGTCCTAAAGCGTGACGCAGAGCGTCATAAGAGGTGTTACCACGCGGAGCGTGGGAACGATCGAGGGGGTTACAAGAGTTTGTGTTCCATGGCGTACTTCACCAGTTCGGCCAGGGAGGTGATATGGAGCTTTTGCATCAACCGCGCCTTGTGGGTGCTGATGGTCTTGCTGCTCAGCGCCAGTTGCTGGGCGATGTCATTGACGTTGGCGCCCTGGGCCAGGCGCTCGAACACTGAGAACTCGCGCTCCGACAGTAACGAGTGCAACGGCCGCGTATCGGTGAGGCCGACCTCAAAGACCATGCGGTCCGCCAGGTCCGGGTCGATGTAACGCCCGCCCGCCGCCACCTTGCGAATCGCCGTCAGCAACAGCGCCGGGTCACTGTCCTTGGTGGCATACCCCGCCGCCCCGACTTTCAGGGCGCGGGCAGCCATTTGCGCTTCATCGTGCATCGACAGCACCAGAATCGCGGGCGGGTTACTCAATGCACGGATGCGCGCAATCGCTTCCAGGCCATTTACGCCCGGCATCGAGATATCCAGCAACACCACCTCACAGGCGATATGGCGCAAGGTCTCCAGCAACTGCTCGCCATTGCTGGCCTCGCCGACCACCAGCAGGTCTTTGGCCAGGCCAATCAATTGCTTGATGCCTTCACGAACAATGGTGTGGTCTTCGGCTACCAATACGCGAATCACAGGGGCTTGCTCCTATCGTTATGCATCCAACGGCACCGTGACACTCAAGGTGGTGCCCTCCCCCAGTTCGCTGTGCAGGCTCAATTGCCCGCCCATCATCAGCACCCGCTCACGCATGCCGACTACGCCAAAGGATACCGGGCGGCCGGGGTTCTCGACGAAACCGACGCCGTCATCGCTGATGGTCAGCCGCAAGTCGGCGTTTTCCACTGTCAGGGTCAGTTCAACAGTATGCGCCTGGGCATGACGCATCACATTGGTCAGCGCCTCCTGCAGGATGCGGAACAGGCCAATTGCCTTGGCATCGCTGAGGGCCGGCAGGTTATCCGGGACTTGTACCAGACAGGGAATGTGCGTGCGCGCTTCGAAGCGGCGGGCTTGCCATTCAATCGCCGAGGCGATGCCAGCGTCGAGAATCGGCGGGCGTAGCGCGGTCGCCACATCCCGGACAAGCTGGAACAGCTGGGCGATCAGGCGTTTCATGCTGTTCAGGCGCTCGGTCAAGCCCGGGTCCAATTGCGCATAGGCCAGCTCGCACATCGAGGTCTCCAGCTTGAGCACCGTGAGCATTTGACCCAACTCGTCATGCACTTCACGGGCGATACGCGCCTTTTCCTCTTCGCGCACGGTTTCGAGGTGGGCAGAAAGCTCGCGCAGCTGTGTTTCGCTTTGCTGCAAGGCGGCCACGTAACGACGGCGCTCGGTGACGTCGTTGAGATAAACCACCAGGTATTCGCCCTCGGCAAAGCGCAGGAAGCTCAACGACACATCCGCCGGCAGGATGCTGCCGTCAGCGCGCACGCAATCGGCGGCGAAGGTCTGCGGGCCTTCTTCGCTGGCACGCGCACGCTTCCATACGTCGAGCCAGCGGTCCATGTTCAAGGTCGGGTCAAAATCGATCAGCGGTCGCTCGATCAGCGCGCCCGCGGCGTAGCCCAGCATGGTTTCGGCGGCGCGGTTGGCGTAACGCACATGGCTGTCCCAATTGACCCAAAGAATGCCGACCGTACTTTGATCGATGGAGAACTGCGTCAGCCGCAACGCTTCGGCACCCGCCGCACGCGCGGCGCTTTCTTCTCGGGCGGCCAGTAAGCTGTGTTCCAGCACTCGCTGGTGGCGGCGCTGCCAAACCACCACGGCGAGGCTGGCGAGCAGGAACATCGCCAAGAGCAGGCTGAGGTTTTGCCACAGGCCCGGCGATTCCGTCAGCCGTGGGTATTTGGGTTGCAGCCAGCGGCTGTGCAATTGGTCGAGGTCGCGGGCGGGTATCGCGCGCAAGGCACTTTGCATGATGCTCGCCAGCTCCGGCCACTCACGGCGCGTGGCCACACGCAGCAATTGCGGCAGGCCGATATCGCCAACCACCGCCAGCCCGGCAAACTCCGCCTCGCCGGACAATCGGCTCAATTGCGCCTCATCCACCACGGCATAACGCGCCTGCTGGCTCACCAACAATTGCAAGGCCTGACGCTCCAAAGGGACGCCTTGCAGGTTGAGGTTGGGATAATTGCTACGCAGGTAATCGGCGACAGCGCTGGGCATGCGCACGGCGACGCGGGACAGCTCGTCAAGCTTTTCCAGCTCCACCGCGCCGCCGCCCTCGCGAATGCCGACGATATGCTGAGGCACGCGCATGTAAGGGTCGCTGAATAACCACAGACGCAAACCCGCCGGGGTTTGCTGCAGGCCCGGGGCGATATCCACCTCGCCATCGCGCACGGCGGCTTCCAATTGCTCCTGGCTGGGGAAATTGCGCCAGGTCAGGTCGATATTCAGCGCTTTGGCCAGCCATTGCATCAACTCGACATTCGCCCCGGACAAGCGCTGCAGGCGCCGATCGTATTGGGCGTACGGTGCCTGCAATACCAGGCCCACGCGCAACTGCGGGTGCTGCGCCAGCCATTCACGCTGCTGAGCATTGAGCTGCGCCTGCGGCGCGATAGGCGCAGGCGCGGCATTCGCCATCAAGGCAAAGCACACACAGCCGATAACCAGCAGACAGCGAAAACCCATGATCCACGTCTCACATCACTGACAAACACTGACCAACCCATTAGGCTGCTGGAATCACTTCTGGCCGGGAATTAACGATGCCCTTTACCCACCGTTCGGCACTGCCAGCATTGTGCCTATCGCTGCTATTTACCAGCGCCTTTTCTGTTCACGCCGCGGACGCGCCTGCGCCCACCGCCGAAAAACCGGCTGAACGCCAAGCCCTGCCCGAGCGCAGCCAGGAAGAAGCCAACGCCCTTGAACGACAACTTCCACGCCAGGAACAACAACAGTTGCAGGCCGGCACCGACTCATTCCTGGCGCTGTGGAAACCTGCCAACAGCGCCGAGCCCGAAGGGGTGGTGATTATCGTACCGGGCGCAGGGGAAAGTGCTGACTGGCCGCAAGCAATCGCGCCCTTACGGCGCAAGCTGCCCGATGCCAATTGGGGCACCCTCAGTCTGTCGCTGCCGGATGTGAACCTCGACACCTTGCCGCCACGGGTCATGGAGCCACCTAAAGCCGCCGTCGACACCAGCAGCAAAGACGGCAGCACGGCCGCCAAACCGATCGAACAAGCCGCCAGCGCCGAAGCCGAAGGCACTGACCCGGCGGTGGTGCCTGGTGCTGATGAACAAGACAAGACCGACGCCAAGCGCATCTTTGATCGCATTGACGCCGCCGTTGCCTTTGCCCAAACCCAGAGCGCCCGCAGTGTGGTACTGCTCGGCCACGGCACCGGCGCCTGGTGGGCTGCGCGCTACCTGAGCGAGAAACAGCCGTCCCAAGTGCAGAAGTTGGTGATGGTGGATGGCAAGACGCCAACGGCCAGGCAGCCGGACCTGCAAAAACTGGCACCGACGCTGAAGGTGCCGACGGCGGATGTGTATTACCAGGACGGCGCCCAAGAGCGCAAAAACGCCCGGGAACGCATGCAGGCCGCCAAGCGGGCGAAGAATGACAGCTATAAACAGGTGTCACTCAAGACCTTGCCGGGCAACAGTGCGGCTGAGCAAGAGCAGCTGTATCGACGGGTTCGCGGGTGGTTGAGCCCGGAGCCGGCCTCCAACTAATCCAGCCTGGCAACCCGATCAACTGTGGGAGCTGGCTTGCCTGCGATAGCGGACTGTCAGTG
>NZ_VBVZ01000377.1 GCF_005863185.1 Pseudomonas edaphica | reverse complement strand
CGAGTAGAGCGCTCAGGTCGATGAGTTGCTGGATGCCGAGGATGATGGCGCGGTGCGGGTCTTCGAGGTCGAAGGCCAGGGTGGCGGCCATTTGGTTGGCGGAATCGAGGTTTTCGGCGGCGTTGGCTAGGAGGGTTTCGGTGTCGATGTTGGGGCTGACTAAGAATAGGTTATTGGTTGCGTGGTCGGCGGGGGCGGTGTCGTCAGATGGGGGCAAGTAATGATGAATAGCGCGCTGCGCCGCAGCATGAAGCTTGGCATCAATGGGTTCAGCGTTTGAGGCATGAGGCGGATTCGGTGTGACCTTGTACATGGCGAAGCTCCTTTAGAATTCCAGGAACTACCAAACTCACTTCCACATGAGGGTGGCAGCTGTACGCAGGTGTGGAAGACCAGGGCTAAAGGACCCGGCGCACCGAAGTGCCCCGCGCACAGCCGCCATAAGCAATCATACAGACGTAAAAAAACGTCGGTAGGTGTTTATGGGCGATTGAACGCCTTCAGCTTGGTCGGACTTCCACATCCGGCCGCTGGATTGGCAGCGGCTGGAGGAGGTTAGCTAGGGGAGGTCTGAGGGGCAAGCTGAGAAAAGTGTGGGAATTTTCCCTGAGAGGATCATGGACCGAGGCAACATTATAGATATTGGCCTGACCATCTCCCTCCTAGATAGCTAATTGACATGGAACTATCGCTGGCGAATTAGGGGGCTTCGACCCGTGCATGATCAACACGACTATGCAAAAATCAAAGCCACTCCTTAATGAAAGGAAGCGCGGCAGCAGAGGTTCTCTCCTGCCCCTCTGGCTGAAACGATGGCTTTCTGCTAGCGTTCAGCAGGCACGCTGTTTAGTTGAATACTTAACGTATTTTCATTTTTTTGAGTTTTAGTCCCTTTATATGACCGTTAAGAAACCAAGCGCAATCGACCTATTCTGTGGAGCAGGTGGACTCACGACCGGATTAAAAGCAGCTGGATTTTCAGTACTTGCTGGATTTGAGCTTAATGAAACCGCGGCAGCCACCTACAAACTAAATCATAAAAAATCAAAGATTTTTATTGGCGATCTTTCTAAAATAGACCCTAAAAAAGTTATGGATAGCTTGGGTTTAGAACAAGGAGAACTAGATCTCCTAGCAGGCTGCCCTCCATGTCAAGGCTTTTCCACCCACAAGACACGCAACAGATCCAGCTCAGTAGATGACATTCGAAACGACTTAGTCTTCGAGGTATTACGCTACATAAAAGTTTTCCTTCCTAAAACCATTATGTTAGAAAACGTGCCGGGCTTGGCTAAAGACAAACGCATGTTAAAATTAAAAGAAGAACTTAATTATCTTGGGTATGTAATAAATGACAACACAGTAAAAGTTTTGGATGCTGCCGACTTCGGCGTGCCGCAACGCCGAAAGCGTATGATTCTACAAGCATCTCTTTTTGGAATTATCAATGAACCAGACAAGATAAAAATCAGGACAACAGTAAAGCAATCGATTGGCGCACTGCCTATACCTGGCTTTTCAGGAGATGAGCTTCATGATCTACCTGTTTTGAGAAGCGAAAAAGTATCAACGATAATCGAAAATATTCCTACCAACGGGGGCTCAAGGAGTGACCTTCCAATTGAGCTTTGGCTACCCTGCCACATCAAACGACCAGGCTCGTATAAAGACGTATATGGGCGGATGTCTTGGGATGACGTAGCGCCGACAATTACTGGTGGTTGCACCAACCCATCTAAAGGTCGATTTATACATCCGGACCAGAATCGTTCAATTACACTTCGAGAAGCTGCTTTACTTCAAACATTCCCTAAAAAATATAAGTTTTCTCTAAGTCGAGGGAAGGACTACGCAGCACTAATGATAGGTAACGCGCTTCCACCCTTATTAATCAAAGCTCACGCATTAAAGTACATACAGCATCTAAAGTCGATTGAAACAGGGAATGTAAAATGACTAAGCGCTTTATTATGAAATTCGATCCCAGAACTATCGACCATTTGGGTGTTCGAATGTACTCTACGCTTCCACCCGCTCTTGCTGAGTTGATCTCAAATGCATATGACGCGGATGCATCAGAGGTAAAAATAAACCTTGCCGAAACTGCGTCTGGGCCATCTTCTATTAGTGTCACAGACGACGGGCATGGAATGAGTGCCCTCGACATTCAAGAAAAATTTCTCGTCATTGGAAGAAATCGTCGACAGAAAGAAGGCGACGAGCCCACCACACGATTCAAGCGACTCGCCACCGGTAAAAAAGGCTTGGGGAAACTTGCACTCTTTGGACTTTCAAAACATATAACCATAGACACGATTAAGGACGGACTACAAAACCGGTTTAGCTTAGACTGGGACACTCTTATGACGTCTGAGGGTGAGTATTCGCCCACTCATGAAATCAACAACCAAAAAACTAATCGCCCGTCCGGTACCACTATTAAGCTCTCGAAGCTGAAGCGGCAGTCGGGCTTCGACATTGAAGCGCTGGCAGATAGCTTATCTAAGATATTCATCTCCGACACAACATTTAGTATTATCTTAAACAAAGGCATTGAGCGCGCCATTGTAAACGAACAGCGTCGATACAAACACTTCAATAAAGAATTCGAATGGGATCTGGACGACTATATCGAGGAGGATTCTAAATACAAGGATGTAATTGGAAAACTCTTTACCGCTGAAACTCCGATCCGCCCTAACTCTGGATTACGCGGGATATCTATTTTTTCACGTGGAAAACTCGTTAATGCTCCCGAGTTTTTTTCAAGCAGTACTTCTAGCCATTTTTACCAATACCTCACTGGCTGGATTCGAGCCGACTTCATTGATGAACTTGATGAAGACGTAATTTCAACCAATCGCCAATCTATAAATTGGGACAATATTGAGATGTCGGAGTTTCGCGAATTCCTTTCCGACACTATTTCCAAAGTTAATAATAGCTGGCGTGAAAAAAGAAGAGCAAAGAAGGGAACTACTATCAAAGAGGCCACTGGCATCGACACTGAAAAATGGATGTCTACCATGCCCCAAAACATCAGGGAGCAAACATCCATAATCCTTGACACCCTGAACAACGATGAGTCTATAACGAAATACGTTCCAATCGTCGAAGCGCTACACGAGCTGATACCAGAATATCCACAACTCCATTGGCGGCATTTACATTCATCACTCAGAGATCGGGTTCGTAGCTATTATGAGAATCAACAGTATGGTGACGCAGCTGACCAAGGAGTTAAAATTTATTTTGAAACCATTAGGAACATCTCAGGCCTTAAGTTTGATGGGGCAGAATTAATAGGCAAGGCATTTGGCACAAGGCCACCCATAATTCAAGTTGCGGATATAACTAATGAATCTGGAGATAACATTCAGAAAGGACAGGATCATTTATCCAGAGGGCTATTCATGGGATTTAGAAACCCTTTGAACCATGCTCCCATCGACACGCTCGTACCCAGTACATTCTCAGAAGTAGACTGCTTAGATATCCTTAGCCTAACTTCTTATTTGGTCACTCGGATAGAGACCGTAAAAGAGTCGTTTGAAAAGGAGTAAACAATCATTTTCTCTGGAACGTTAAAAATTCCGGAATATTGTAACTAGAATACCACATCCGGCCTGGAGTTAACAAAGGAACGCTTACGATATACTTCAAGAACACGACTCACGACAGGCCACTAATTCAACTCAGCACTTTAAAATATTAAGATGCTCCACCACCATTCTTCATCGCAACTTGACGGAGACTTCTCTAATCCTACCGGAAGACCTATCTACCTATTTCGAGGGCTTAGTCAGAGCCAACGGCCTGCCTGCGAGCCAAATGGGGAGGGGCCGTTCTTTGCGACTATATCGAGAACGAAGAATACTGACCGCTTAGCCCGAGCGAGCAAGAAAGGTCACTGACCAAGGAAAATTCGCCACCATTGCCCAAGTGACAGCGATACTCACCAAGCGCAGGAACCAGACTATGGATTGATTGGCTTGAAAAAAGCACTCGGAAATTTGGAAGACGAGGCAAGCTATATCGCTTTCGCAGATCCAAAAGCGGCTGACAACCTCTCCAATGCCATTTTCGCTATAGAAGATAACCTATCACAGCTTCCCGCAATGGGATACTAAGGTAGAGCCAATACATGGGTGGATGGGAGGTCTCATACTGATCTTACCTGTTAACGCATCAGTAACGAGATCATCGCCTCCAAATGATCGGCGTATTCATACAGTGCCATTGCTCCGAGTGGTGAAGCACGCGAACTACACCTCCGCGACACTAAAGATTTAGCTCTAACAAACTGCGCGGCATTCGCCTTGCCCGCTCGGCGCCTCAATCTCCGACAAACCGCTCTCCCACCCAGCCGCCTCTGCGTCGCCTAGGAAGTGGTCACCCTAAGAACTCTGACTTTCAGAACGGTCATAATGGCCATTGACTTCATTACCATTTCCGTATCAATGTGTTTGAGCTGTTAAGCCGCGTCCCAAAATAATCTCCCGTGGCACATGCCCAAGCTTGGCTGGTTTGGTAAGCTAGCGACTGATCGGATGGAGTCGGAGCTATGACAGACAAAATTAAACCCCTTAAATCGGTAGGCTCTTCACACCGCGTCGCCGTTTCGATTCCTACTAAGTTATTCGCTGCTCCTTGGAGATAACTTAGACCTCAAAAAAATGACCAAATACTGCTACGTACACTTCCAATTCCCGGGCAGTCTCACGATCCAACGGAAATGGCTTCGCAACCAAAAATAAGACCAGAAGGGAAATATGGGAAAAAAAATAGGAATAATACTTGGCAACGGCTTTACGATAGATTTTGTAAAATATCTTTCAAAGCATAATGCTGTAATAAAAGAAAAAATCAACGTTGCCAACCTTTTCGCCGACGGTAGTGTTTTACGATGGCCGCTTGATAACAGACCCGGCTTTCTTTCATACAAACACTGTCCAAATTTGTGGACCGCTGGAGCCCGATCACATCTAAGCTCAGCCGAAACTCTCGAAATTCTTGAGCGAGTTGTGACATGTGCCAATGTGTACTCGCTTAAAAAAACTGAAACCATTAATGATAAAACAGGGAATGGTTTTTTGCAGGCGTACAAAGAACTTGTATCCTACCTAAAGTACTTATTCATCCACTATAATGCTGCGATTCCCGAGATCCCCCCAGAAATAGCTGATTGGTCATGGTCAAAATTTCTGATCCAACTACAAAACGACCCGGACGTCGAAGAAGTAGTTCTTATATCATACAATTATGACATTTGGGTAGAGCGAATTCTTACTCTAATTGGAATTCCTTTTAGCATTCCTATGCTTGCTCAAAATGATGAAGCAAAATTTCATCTATTCAAACCGCACGGTTCTATTAGCTACCTTCACAAAAAATCGCTCCCCAAGGATTCATTTTCCATAAACTACAATTCATTCTTTCTCGACTGCCCTATTTCAGACATTAAAGTTTCCTATACTGACCTTCACCAACACACACCGGTTAATTTTATTATCCCTCCAGCAGGTGAATCTGGACGTAGTTCAAGCACTTGGGCTCAATCAATCAGAAACGAATGTAAATCCAGGATTGCTAATTTTAGAGAAGGAGATATTGCAGTGATTTGTGGCCTATCCTACTGGCATGTTGATCGGGCGGAAGTTGACACCCTGCTAAACTCCATGAATTCAGATATGGACCTTGTACATTTAGATCCGTTCCCCTCTAAAACTTTAGACGCTGTATTGAACAGCTTATTTTCGCGTTATACACATTTAGCTTCAAGCGAACTACTTGAGGAGTATCCAATATGAGCAAGCTACTAGAGCGCGCATCAAACAATGTTAGTATTTCTAACTTTTACGAAGAGTATATCGTTGGCAAATACAATATGAATCCCCCCTATCAAAGACTGAGCGTTTGGAGCCCAGAAAAAAAAGCATTCTTCATTGATTCGATTTTGAAAAACCTGCCAATCCCCCCTGTATTTTTAAGGCAAAAAATCGATGATAACACCGGAAAAACAAGTTATGAAGTCATTGACGGGAAACAACGCTTAACTTCAATTGTTGAGTTCATTGAGGATGGTTTTCCTACTTCGGACGAAGCGGACGATCCATTCCATGATGATGAGCTTGCGGGAAAATTATTTTC
>NZ_VBVZ01000376.1 GCF_005863185.1 Pseudomonas edaphica | reverse complement strand
ATACTTGCCTTTGTAACAAAAAAACGTGAAACAGCAAGCTCTTTACAGACAACCGGCCAATATTCCGACCAACTTCTGCGCACGCGGGTCCATAAGTACATAAGGGCCCAGTGTATTAGTCACGAAACCAAATGCTACATCGCGCTCAGGGTCGGCAAACCCCACCGAACCACCGGCGCCAGGGTGGCCAAACGCACGCGGGCCAAGGCCAAAGGTGGCATTGGGCAGTTGCGGTTGATCCAACATGCACCCCAAACCGAAACGGGTTTGAGTCAATAATGTTTTGTCTGGCCCGATACTGTGTTCGCGGGTCAATTGTTCGAGCATGTCGCTCTCAAGCAAACTACCGTCCAACAATCCGCTATAAAAACCTGCCAGGCTGCGCGCATTACCGTGACCATTTGCCGCTGGCTGCTGCATCCGCCGCCATTCGGGCTTATTAGTGCTGGTCAGAATAGACGGTGGGTTGGCAAATGCACGGGTGGTCATGGCATTAGGTTCGCGCATCATTACTTGAAGTAAACGTTGCGCGGCTTCATCGCCCATATTGCCTTTGCTGCGCGCTATATGCGCAACCCGATAAAACTCTTCGTCCGCCAAACCGACATGGAAGTCCAGGCCCAGGGGCCGCGCAACCCGCGCCACAATCGACTCGCCCGGCCCGCGCCCGTCGGCACGGCGCAGCAACTCGCCGACCAACCAGCCATAAGTGATGGCCTCGTAGCCATGCCCTTCGCCCGGCGTCCACCACGGGGCTTCGGCCGCCAGGGTGTCGACCATCAGTGGCCAGTCATACAGGGCTTCGGTCGGCAGCATCTGGCGAATCGCCGGCAGCCCGGCCTGGTGGCAGAGCAACTGGCGCAGCGTGATGGTTTCTTTACCCGCCGCGGCAAACTCGGGCCAGTAGTCGGCAACTGGCGCATCCAGTTTCAGCTTGCCTTCGGCAACCAGCTGCAGGGCCGTGACGGCAGTGAAGGTCTTGGTGCAGGAGAACAGGTTGACGATGGTGTCGCTGTGCCAGGCCTCGGCACCGTCCTTATCGGCGGTACCGGCCCACAGGTCGACGACGGTTTCGCCGCCGATCTGGATACAGAGCCCGGCACCACGCTCCTGCGGGTCATCGAACAACGCGGCAAAGGCTTCACGTACCGCTTCGAACTGGAGCTCGTAATGACCCTGAATCTGCACCTAAGCCGCCTTGGAAAACACCGTAAGAAGTGGCCGACATTGTTCCAGTCATTGCAGGTTTTGTGAACCCGTCAGTGATGAATCAATGGCCATTTCCAGAGTGTCCACCCGCATGCCCGGCGCCCTGCCCCGCGCCTTTGCCTTCTTGCCCGGACTTGCCGCCTTCGTTCTCGCGAACCTTGCTGGCCGCCTTGGCTTTTTCGGCTTCCTTGCCCAGTTGGTCGACCGCCGCCAGGTTGCTTTTACGCACACTCTCGACAAAGCCCTGGAACGGCACGTCGGTGATGCCCACCAGCCCGAAGTGGCCGTTCTCGCCATCCAGCAGGCGCCCGGTGACCGGCTGGTCCAGGTACTGGAACCAATGCACGCCGACAATCGATGGCTCGGCCATGGCCTGCTTGAGGAAGTTGCTGTACGCCACGCCACGGTCTTCTTCACGGGCCAACTGTGTCACGCCGCCCCAGAACGGGCCACGGTCGGCCGAGCCGAAGTTGAACTCGGTGATCAGCACCGGCTTGTCCAGCGCGCGCAAGGCAGCAAAGTCATAACCGTCCTGCGGCTTCAGGGTGTACATGTTGAAACTCAGCACGTCGCAATACTGGGCGCAGGACGCCACGGCCTCGGGCGTGCTGACGGCATACCGACCACCTAGCAGCAACTGGTTGGGCGCGTGCCATTTCAACGAATCGGAGATGGTTTTGAAGTAGGCATCAGCGAAGGTCTTCTGGAAATATTTGAAGTCAGCTTCGATTTCCGGGTGTTCGGGGCTCGGCATCGGCGGCTCGAAGCCTGGGTCTTCCATCAGCTCCCAACCCGCCAGGTGGATGCCCCAGGCTTTCGACAGGCCTTCTTCGTTACGGTACTTGTCGCGCAGTTGTTTGAGGAATGCGCGTTTGGCCGGTACGTCGGTGGTCATGCGCAACGTGCCATAGGCCAAGGCGTAACGGGATTTTGGATCATCGCCGGGGCCGGCCCAGGCCAGCTCGTTGTCGGCAAAATAGCCGATCAGCCACGGGTCATCACGGTGGTCGCGGGCGGCAATGGCCACGGCGCGTTCGGTGGCCATGGCAAAGCGCGGGTCGAACGGGTCGGGCATGCCGCCCCACCAGTCGGTGCCAGTGCTGATGCTGGCGTAGTCACCGACAATCGACAGCGGCAAGGTGTAGGGCACACGGTCGGCGCGGGCCAGGTCCTCATCACTCCAGTTGCCCACGGTGTTGAAGCCCCAGGCTTGCAGGCGGTCGAGGGTGTGGCTGACCCAGCGCTTCTGGTCGAAACCTTCGCCGCCATAAGTACGCTGCAAGTTGGCGCCGTAAAAATCGTACCAACGCCCGACATTGAAGCCGCGGCCCTGATCGGCACCGTTGCCGCCCCGGTTATCGCCACTGCCGTAGTACTTGTCGAACGGTTCGCCAGCCTTGGGCAGCGCGGCGAACATCCACTCGCGGCCGGCCACGTAGGTCTGGTTGTTGTCCGGTGCCACGGTGTTAACACCCAACGAATAGAACGGATGGCCTTGCGGCGTCACCAGGTACCAGCGACCGTCACGCTTCTCGGTACGGAAAAAACCACTGGCGTCGAACGCCGGGCCTTTGTTCCAGCCACCGTATGGGTCCAGAGCGGATTTGTCACGCTCGGCCAGCCAGCCCTTGAGCTGTTGCTGCTCCTTGGCCGCTGCGGCTTTGAGTTGCTCGTCAGTGCTGACCTTTTCCGGCCAGCGTGCACGGGTGGACTGGCCATAAGCGTCCACCAGCTCACTGTAGACCGCCTTCAGCACCGGCTCGCTGTCCTGCACGCCAAAACGCTCAAGCAAAATGCTTTGGGCGGCATTGGGCTTGAGCATCGACAAGGTGACCGAGGCCACTTGGCTGCGGTCGATCTCGCCAGCACTGGCGGCCAGCAATACACGCTGGCCGTCCAGGGTGATCGGCATGGGCGGGCCGGCCTTCATGCCCTGGCTCAGCGGCGAGTTGGCTTGCAACGGGATCAACAGGGTCTGGGCCGGGCCGGCCGGCAGGTCGATACGGCTGACCAGAGTCTTGCCGTCGACGCTCTGTACTTTGACATAGAGGGTCAACGCCCAGTCCATGGCGCTCTGGATACGCAGGCTCATGGCGCCGGATTGCGACCAGTCCCAGCTCCCGGCCTGCGGGCTGAGCACCAGGCTCGGTTCGGCCGCCGGGTTGAAGGTGATGCGGCGCAACACCTCGCCTTCGGGGGTTTGTTCGGCGTTGTATTGCGGCAGGCTGGCGTCCTGAGTCGCCACCTTGACCACATCGGCAGGTCGGACGAAGTTGAACAGCGTTTGTTGCCCGGCAGGCGCGGCCATCAAGGGCGCAGCGAATAACAGGGCAAAAAGAGCAGGCAGCGTGCGAATCATACGAACAAGGTTCTCCCAATCGGCCGATAACTGGCCTGATGACATAAAGCGTTGGCAGTGAGATAGACCACGAAGTGGGCGACTTCGCCCACAGCAGCTTAATAAATGAGTGGCTTAAGAAATTTCGCGCCTGAACGGCGGCAAGGCATTGAGGATAGCTTTGCCATAGCGCTGCGTGACCAAACGGCGGTCGAGCAAGGTGATAGTGCCGCGGTCTTCCTCGGTACGCAGCAAGCGACCGCAGGCCTGGACCAGCTTCAAGGACGCATCCGGCACCGAGATTTCCATGAACGGGTTACCGCCCCGCGCCTCGATCCACTCGGCCAAGGCTGCCTCGACCGGGTCATCCGGTACCGAGAACGGGATCTTGGCAATCACCACGTGCTCGCAATAGGCGCCGGGCAAGTCCACGCCTTCGGCAAAACTGGCCAGACCGAACAGCACGCTGGAATCGCCGCCATCAACCCGCGCCTTGTGTTTGTTGAGGGTTTCCTGCTTGGACAGGTTGCCCTGGATAAACACCTGTTTGCGCCAGTCACGGTCGAGGCCGTCAAACACGTCCTGCATCTGTTTACGTGACGAAAACAGTACCAGTGTGCCGCGCGAACCTTCGACCAATTCGGGCAGGTCGCGGATGATCGCCGCCGTGTGCGCGGCCGCATCCCGTGGGTCGGCCTTGAGGTCCGGTACGCGCAGCACGCCAGCATCGGCATGGTGGAACGGGCTCGGCACCACGGCCGTCACTGCTTTTTTCGGCAGCCCGGCGCGCATGCGGAAACGGTCGAAAGTGCCCAGGGCCGTCAGCGTGGCCGAGGTCACCAGGCAGCCATAAGCCACGTTCCACAGGTTGCGACGCAGCATTTCGGCGGCGAGGATGGGGCTGGCGTTAACCTCGATATCGAACAGCGCACCGCTTTCCGACAGGGTCAGCCAACGCGCCATCGGCGGGTTGTCTTCCGGGTCTTCGACGGTGAAGGCGGTCCACAGCTCCCAGTTGCCCTGGGAGCGTGACAACAGGCTGCCGAACAGTGGGTACCACTCCTCGGCCTGGTTGCTGGCGATGCCGATATTGACCTCGCCATCCATGCCTTCCTTGAGCAAGTCGGTGAGGCGTGTGAACAGGTCGGTGAGGCGTGAAAAGCCCTTCTTCAGCTCAATACCCATTTCGCGCATATGCTCGGGGATCAACCCGCCAACAAACCGATGGCGCGGCCGCTCACGGCCCTCCACGTCTTCGCCGGGTTTGAAGTCGGCGACCTGTTCACAGGCGCTGAACATGAACTGCTGCTGAGTCTTGATCTCCCGCGCCAGCTCCGGCACTTGCTCGATCAACTTGCCCAAATCGCCGGGCAGCGGATGCTGGGCCAGCAGTTTGGTGAGGTTCTTGGCAGTGGTTTCCAGCCAGTCGGCCGTGGAACGCAGGCGCGTGTAATGGGCGAAGTGGCCAATTGCCTTATCCGGCAGGTGGTGGCCTTCGTCGAATACGTAGAGGGTGTCGCGCGGGTCCGGCAACACCGCGCCGCCGCCCAGGGCCAGGTCGGCCAGTACCATGTCGTGGTTGGTGACGATCACGTCGACCTTGCCCATGCCTTCGCGGGCCTTGTAAAAGGCGCACTGGCCGAAGTTGGGGCAATGGCGGTTGGTGCACTGGCTGTGGTCGGTGGTCAGGCGTGCCCAGTCCGAATCTTCAAGAGCGGTGGGCCAGCTGTCGCGGTCGCCGTCCCATTTATTGCCGGCCAGCTTCTCGATCATGCTGGTAAACAGCTTCTGGCTGACTTCATCCACCTCGATCTTGAAGCCTTCTTCTTCGAACAAGGAGGCAGTGGCGGTTTGCGCATGGCCTTCCTGCAGCAACACGTCGAGCTTGGACAGGCACATGTAGCGCCCACGCCCCTTGGCCAGGGCGAAAGTGAAGTTCAGACCGCTGTTGCGCATCAGGTCGGGCAGGTCTTTGTAGACGATCTGCTCTTGCAGGGCGACAGTGGCGGTGGCGATCACCAGGCGCTTGCCGGCAGCCTTGGCGGTAGGGATCGCGGCCAGGCTGTAGGCCACGGTCTTGCCGGTGCCGGTGCCGGCCTCGACAGCCACAATCGCAGGGTCGCCACTGCGCCGCCCTTCGTCGTCGGTGTCGATATCCCCGAGGACCTTGGCCACTTCGGCGATCATCAGGCGTTGGCCGTAGCGCGGTTTCAAGCTCTTGGCTTCGAGAAAACGCGAATAGGCGCCCTGGATCGTGGTTTTGAGTTCAGTGCTGATCATGGATAGTCGGGCGCAAAAAACGCTGGATAAATTTTCAGTGGTTCGGATCGGCCGCTATCATACCCCGCTAATTAATCCCGCGCAGAACGGAGTACCACAATGACCGCGTTTAGCCTCGCTTACACCCTGCATGTATTGGCCGCCCTGGTTTGGGTCGGCGGTATGTTTTTCGCCTGGATGATCCTGCGCCCCGCCGCCATGGCGGCACTTGAAGGCCCTGCCCGGCTCAAGCTGTGGGCAAATGTGTTTCAGCGTTTTTTTGTGTGGGTCTGGGTCGCGGTGCTGATTTTGCCGATCAGCGGCATCGGCCTGTTGCAACTGCGCTTCAGTGGTTTTGAGACTGCGCCGCGCTATGTGCAGGTGATGATGGGTCTGTATCTGGT
>NZ_VBVZ01000375.1 GCF_005863185.1 Pseudomonas edaphica | reverse complement strand
GTTGTGGGCGATGATCGAACGCAAGTTGCGGGCCAGCGCACTACGCTCAGGCCAGATCTTCTTGTTACCGTTTTGGCAGGTCGATATGTGTCCATGGCACAGTTGGCAGGTAATGCTGCGCGACGATGATCACCGCCACCATCACCACCAGGAATACCACTTGCAGCGGGCTCCAGAAGGCCCAATGCAGACCATTGAACCACGGATAGTTGAGGCTTTTCTCACCCATGTGGCCGATGCGTTTGCTGTGCAGCAGGTTGATCAGCAGCATCCCGGCATAAGTAATCGCCCCCAGAATCCCCAGCATCAGCCCGCAAGCCACGAGCATGGCCAATTGCGGGATGCCGTGGCGTAACACCAGCCAGTACTGGTTGGGGTTGACGCGCTTAGGGATCAAATACTGGCTCAGCCACAGGTCCGCAACCATAAAGGACGAACTCATCCAGACCCACACCTGCGTGATCCGAAAGAAAACCGCGGCCGGCAAGATCGCCAATACCACTAAGATGAGTACGACCCCGAAGTCCAGCTCTTCGGTTTGAACGTGAGCGAGGTTCAGGACAGCGGCCAAGGCAAAGATCGCCCAGAGCCGGATAAGCACTTGGACGTAAATCGGTCGTGGGACGAATTTGCGCCAGAAGAACAGGTCGCTTTGGGGCAGGCGTTCGATCAACTGCGGATAACGCCAGGTCAGGGTTTCGCCCAGATGCTGGCAAGCGTTCCATTCGTTTTGGCCAAACGTGCCGATGATGCTCATCTGTTGGGTTGCGGTCATGGGCGTGAGCAACAAGCGCGCGGCCAGGGCGTCGGCGCTGGTGCGCCGGGTGTCCTGGGCTTTGTCCTGGAGGTTGATATAAAAGCTTTCCTGCTCGCAACGCGACACCAAGCCACGCCACATCCACTCAGGTTCCGGGTACACGCCTTTCTGGTCGTCCCAGCCAAAGGCCTGGCACACGCGTTCAAACAGCGGCACGCTCCATTGGGTGTCGTGCAGCAGTTGCAGAATAATGCGCTGCCACTGTTGCTGCTGATCGAACACCCGCAGCCAGGCTTGCTCGTTGTAGTGCGTCAGTTGGGTGATGAACTCGCGCTCGGCCTTTTGCTCCAGCAGTTCCTGCAAGGTGCGGCGGTAGTCCTGCAGCAGCTCGCTGGTGAGGGCTTCGTGCTGCCACGGGGTCATCACCACCTGTTGCCAGGGCGTCAGCCATTCCAGGTGTTGCATCGCCCAACCGGCAATTGCACTGCGCTCGCCGGGGGCTTCAAAGCAATGGCGCAGCAGGCCGGCCTGGAATGTTTCTTCGCAGCTCTGCTGTTGGGCCTGGGCCCAGCGTTCATCGAGGTTGTGCAGGTTCACGCCGGCGAGCAGCGCGTGGGCCGGGTCGGGCTTTGGCGCTTCAAACGCGGCGGGGCTGAGTGGGCTGATGTTCATCAGCTCGGCGAGGTCATACGCGTTTTTCGCCATGGGCGGTTCGAACGACGCAGGACTCAAGGGGCGAACGTCCATCAGTTCAGCCAGATCGTTGAGATTGCCGTGTGCCTGTTCGGCCATCGGCGCCTCGACGGTTTCCACTTCCTCGTTGTCGGCCCGCCAGCGCGCGATGTTCAGCGCCTGTTCATAGGCCTCGCGCAGGCGCTGGAAACCCTCGGCGTCATCGTCCGGGCGGCAGCTTTTCAGCAGTCGCGCGTAGGTGCGCTTGATGGTCCGTTCGTCGGCATCGTCTGCCAGTTGCAACACTGTCCAACAGTCCATGTGGATTTCCTTCAGCGCCAGAACCCGTTATCGAGTTGCTCAAGTTGTCGGGTCAGCTCGCTGCGGGCCTCACGGATGCGGCGTTCGTCCTGGGTGTCGAGCACTTGCTGGAACTGCGCGGCCCAGTGTCCGAGTTGCTCACGCAATTCGCCGAGGTTTTCCTGGTAGAGCCGCTCGAGGCGGGCGGTCAGCACGGTGTTGACCTGCTGGTCGCGCGGGTGAATTTTCAACAATGCCAACGCTTGCAGGCGTTGCTGGATCTCTTGCGGGCTGAGCACGCCGGGGTTGTTCTCGATCACCAGCGAGTGCTGCTCGCCGGTCAGCGGAATGTTCACCTGGGCTTCGAGCAAACCGTTGTTGTCGTAGGTGAAGCGCACGTCCAGCGAGACTTCGCCAGCCTTGCGCTTGGGCACGGGGATTTCCAACTGGCCCAGTTCGATATTGTCTTTCACCAGGCGACTTTCGCCTTGGTAAATTTTCAGCAGCACGCGGGGCTGGTCGTCGTAGAGCGTGACCACGCTTTTGACCCGGCTCACCGGCACGCTGCTGTTGCGTTCGATCAACGGCAGGTAATGCCCGCTCTCGATATGGCCGCCGTACTGGTTCGAGGTTTCGATACCCAGGGTGTAGGGGCAGACGTCGGTCAGCACGATTTCTTCCAGCGCCGCCGAGCGGGCCTTGAGCGCGGCCTGGATCGCCGCGCCGTGGGCGACCACCTGGTCCGGGTCGAGGCTGATGGACGGGAAACGCCCGAACAAACCTGCGGCCAGTTTGCGCACCAGCGGCATGCGCGTGGTGCCGCCGACCAGCAGGATTTCATCGAGGTCGCCGACCCGAATCCGTGCGTCGCGCAGGGCGCGTTCAATCGGTGCGCGCAGGCGTTCCAACAACGGCGTGTAGAGCTTGGCGAGTTCGGCCTGGGTGATGGTTGTGACCCACTGTTGGCCATCTATACGCAGGGCGAACTCGGCGCTGTCGTCCTGACCCAAGGCTTTGCGCACGCGCTCGGCTTCGCGGCGCAGGGCTTGCAATACACTGCTGGTGGGCGGGAAACCCTGGGCATTGCGCTGGCTGTCGACGAAGTGTTCCAGCAACAACGTGTCGAAGTCTTCGCCGCCCAGGAAGTTGTCGCCGGCGCTGGCGCGTACTTCCATCACACCGTCGAACAGCTCGATGATCGACACGTCAAAGGTGCCGCCGCCGAGGTCGAACACCAGGAACGAGGTTTCCTTGTCACGCTGGTGCAAGCCATAAGCCAAGGCGGCGGCGGTGGGTTCGTTGATCA
Organism: Pseudomonas edaphica; assembly: GCF_005863185.1. GTDB lineage: Bacteria > Pseudomonadota > Gammaproteobacteria > Pseudomonadales > Pseudomonadaceae > Aquipseudomonas > Aquipseudomonas edaphica. Next base: position 3,176 of record NZ_VBVZ01000375.1, on the reverse strand, counting down.
GTTTTTCAACATTGAGCCCCGCCAGTTCACCGGCAATGCGCGTGGCTTTGCGCTGGCCGTCGCTGAAGTAGGCGGGCACGCTGATCACTGCTTCGGTGACGGTTTGGCCGTAGGTGCGCTCGATGTCTTCTTTGAGGCTTTTGAGGACCAGCGCCGACAGCTCTTCGGGGCGGAACGAGCGGTCGCCCAGGCGCACTTCGGTGGCACTGCCCATGTAGCGCTTGAACAGCGACGTGGTCAGGAGTGGGTGAGTATGCAGGCGTTCCTTGGCGGCTTGGCCCACCAGGATACGGCCTTGATCATCCAGGCCGACCACGCTGGGGGTCAGCAACTGGCCAAGCGCATTGGGCACCATTTCGGCCGCATCGCCGCGCCACACGGCGGCCAGGCTATTGGTCGTCCCCAGGTCGATTCCTACGATCATTACGACAAGCTCCCTCTGTGGTCTGTAAGAATCTGTTACTAATTTTACCCTGAAAGGTTGAAGGGAAGGCAAGCCAGCGCCCACCTTTGATTCGCGCTGATTAACGACATGGCAAAAAAAAACCGCTTCCGGTAAGGGAAGCGGTTTTATCTACATCAGCACGATCAGAACAACTTCAGCGCCGGTGCTTCTTCTTTCAACGGCTCGTTCTTCGCGGTCTGCTCGTTCCAGCCGCCGCCGAGGGCCTTGTACAAGTTGACCTCGCTGTTGAGCTGCGCCAGGCGGTCGGTGATCAGCGATTGCTGGGCACTGAACAGTTGGCGCTGGGCGTCGAGGAAGGTCAGGTTGCTGTCGACACCAATGCGGTAGCGACGCTCGGCCAGGCGGTAGTAATCCTGGTTGGCCGCAACGAAGCCGCGCTGAGCATCCAGCTGCTGCTTGTAGGTCTCGCGGGCGGCGAGGCCGTCGGAGACTTCCTGGAAGCCGGTCTGGATCGCCTTCTCGTAGTTGGCCACGTTGATCTCTTTCTGGATCTTCGAGTAGTCCAGGCTTGCGCGCAGGCTACCGGCGTTGAAGATCGGGATGTTGATCTGCGGGGCAAACGACCAGGTGCCCGAACCGCCTTTGAACAGGCCACCCAGGGTAGGGCTGGCGGTACCGGCGCTGGCAGTCAGGCTGATGCTCGGGAAGAACGCAGCACGGGCCGCGCCGATATTGGCGTTGGCGGCCTTGAGGTTGTACTCGGCCTGCACAATGTCGGGACGACGTTGCAGCAGGTCCGAGGGCAACCCGGCAGGCACTTCGCTGAGCAGGTCATCCGACAGCGGCTTGCTGGTGATATTGGCTGGCAGGCCAGTGCCCAGCAACAGGGTCAGGCTGTTTTCGTCCTGTGCCACCTGACGCGTATAGCGCGCCAATTGAACACGGGCGTTTTCCACCGAGGTGCGTGCCTGGCTGAGGTCGAGCGCCGAGGCCACGCCGACTTCGTTGCTGCGCGAGGTCAGCTTGAAGCTCTGCTCAAACGCGCCGAGGGTGTCCTGGGTCAGTTTGAGCAGTTCCTTGTCGGCCTGCCAGGTCAGGTAGGCATTCGCCACACTGGCCACCAGGCTGATCTGGGTGCTGCGCCGCGCTTCTTCAGTGGCGAAGTACTTTTGCAGCGCTTCTTCACTCAGGCTGCGCACGCGGCCGAACAGGTCCAGCTCATACGAACTGATACCCAGACCGGCCGAGTACTGGCTGGAGATGCTCGATTCGCCGGTCTGCGACAACTTGGCCGGGGTGCGCGAGCGGCTGCCGCTGCCGGTGGCCGAAACCGCCGGGAACAGGTCGGCACGCTGGATCTGATACTGCGCCGCATAAGCGTCGATGTTCAGGGCAGCGACACGCAGGTCACGGTTGTTGACCAACGCGGTCTGGATCAGCTGTTGCAGGGCAGGGTCATGGAAAAACTGCTTCCAGCCTTGCTCGGCAGCGGCCTGGCTCGGCGCCTGGGCCGACGAGTACGCCGGCCCCTGCGGGAACTGGGCTGCTACCGGCGCTTCAGGGCGCTGGTAGTCAGGGATCAGCGAGCAGCCACTGAGCACGAATGCGGTGACGGCTAAGAAAAGTAGCGACTTGCTCATTGGCCAGCCTCTTTAGGAGTTTCAGTAGTGTCTTTCTTTTTGCGTTCGCCAGCGGCGGATACGGTTGCGTAGAACAGCGGCACCCAGAAGATCGCCAGCACAGTGGCCGTGATCATACCGCCGATCACGCCGGTACCGATCGCATGCTGGCTGCCTGAGCCGGCGCCCGTGGAGATCGCCAGCGGCAATACGCCGAGCATGAACGCCAACGAGGTCATGATGATCGGGCGCAGACGCATGCGGGACGCTTCGATAGCCGCCTCGACGATGCCTTTGCCTTGCTCATGCAGCTCTTTGGCGAACTCCACGATGAGGATGGCGTTTTTCGCCGCCAGGCCCACCGTCACCAACAGGCCCACCTGGAAGAACACGTCGTTGGACAAGCCGCGCAGGCTGGTGGCGATCAACGCACCGATCACCCCCAAAGGTACCACCAGAATCACCGCGATCGGGATCGACCAGCTTTCGTACAGTGCCGCCAGGCACAGGAACACTACCAGCAGCGACAGTGCGTACAGCGCTGGCGCCTGGGAGCCGGAAAGGCGCTCTTCGTACGACAGGCCTGTCCAAGCATAACCAACACCGGCCGGCAGTTCTTTGGCAATGCGTTCGACTTCGGCCATTGCATCACCGGTACTGTAGCCAGGTGCCGGGGTACCGAGGATTTCCATCGCCGCTACACCGTTGTAGCGCGAAAGCTTGGGCGAACCGTAGATCCACTTGCCCGACGAGATGGCCGACAGCGGCACCATTTTCCCGTCGTTGCTGCGCACGTACCATTTGTCCAGGTCTTCCGGCGACATGCGGCTGGCGGCGTCACCTTGTACATACACCTTTTTCACGCGACCACGGTCGATGAAGTCGTTGATGTAGCTGCCACCCAAGGCAATGGCCAGTGTCTGCTGGATATCCGCTAGGCTGATGCCCTGGGCACTGGCCTTCTCGTCGTCAACGGTCAGCTCGTACTGCGGCTCGTCGTTCACGCCGTTAGGACGTACGCCGGCCAGCACCTTGCTTTGTGCCGCCGCACCCAGGAACTGGTTACGTGCAGCCATCAGCTTGTCGTGGCCGACGCCACCCTGGTCTTGCAGGAACACGTCGAAACCAGTGGCGTTACCCAGCTCCAGTAC
>NZ_VBVZ01000374.1 GCF_005863185.1 Pseudomonas edaphica | reverse complement strand
GGCGTTGGTTGTCGCCGCCTGGGCGTTGTACCTCAAAGGCGTTGATGAAAACGGCGTGACTTACAAGATCCCCGACCCACGCGCCGAGTTCTGCCAAGGGCTGGTGAGTGACGATGCGCTGATCAGCCAACGCCTGCTGGGTGTGGAAGAGATTTTTGGCAAGGCTATTCCCAACTCGGCTGAGTTTGTGGCAGCGTTTGAGCGGTGCTTTGTCAGCTTGCGCGACAACGGCGTCACCGCAACACTGCAGCAACTGCTGAAAACACCCGATTAAAAATGTGGGAGCTGGCTTGTGTGGGAGCTGGCTTGCCTGCGATAGCATCACCTGGGTTTGACTGATAGACCGAGGTGCTGGCATCGCAGGCAAGCCAGCTCCCACACAGACCAGCGTCCACATTTGAGCGGGTTAACAATCCAAGAATAATACTGCTGAGCACTCCTTCATGACCCAGCAAAACCTGTACCTCGGCATCGATTGCGGCACCCAGGGCACCAAAGCCATCGTCCTCGACGCGTCCAGCGGCAAGGTCCTGGGCCTGGGCGCCGCCGCGCATACGCTGATCAGCGGCGCCAATGGCCGTCGCGAACAGCACACCCAGGAATGGCTGGATGCCTTTACCGAAGCCACTCACCGCGCCCTGCAACAGGCTGGCGTGGACGGCCAGGACATTCTCGGCATCGGCGTCTCCGGCCAGCAGCACGGGCTGGTGCTACTGGACGAGCACGGTGAGGTGCTACGCCCGGCCAAACTCTGGTGTGACACCGAAACCGCCCCGGAGAACGACCGCCTGCTGGCGTACCTGGGCGGCGAAAGCGGCTCGCTGGAACGCCTCGGCGTGGCGATTGCGCCGGGCTATACCGTGTCGAAACTGCTGTGGACCCGCGAACAACACCCGGACGTGTTCGCACGCATCGCGCATATCCTGCTGCCCCACGACTACCTCAACTACTGGCGCACCGGCCGCGCCGTGGCGGAATAGGGCGATGCGGCGGGCAGCGGCTAATTCAACGTGCGCAGCCGCGAGTGGGACGTGGCACTGCTTACGCACATCGACCCGAGCGGGCGCCTGGAAAAAGCCCTGCCCGCGTTGATTGCGGCGGATCAAGCTGTCGGCAGCATCTTGCCGGCCATCGCCGAACGCCTGGGGATCAACCCCAATGCCAAGGTGTCCAGCGGCGGCGGCGACAACATGATGGGCGCCATCGGCACCGGCAATATCGCCCCCGGCGTGATCACCATGAGCCTGGGTTCGTCCGGCACCGTCTACGCATTTGCCGACCAGCCGAATGTCAGCCCGCAAGCATCGGTCGCGACCTTCTGTTCGTCCAGCGGTGGCTGGCTGCCGTTGATCTGCACCATGAACCTGACCAACGCCACCGGGGTGATTCGCGAGCTGTTCGAGCTTGACCTTGCGACCTTCAACAGCCTGGTTGCGCAAGCGCCGATTGGCGCCGATGGCGTGAGCATGCTGCCGTTCCTCAACGGCGAACGCGTGCCCGCCCTGCCCCACGCCACCGGCAGCCTCCACGGGCTGACCATGACCAACCTGACCCGCGCCAACCTGTGTCGCGCGGTGGTCGAGGGCACCACCTTCGGCCTGCGCTACGGCCTCGACCTGCTGCGCCAGACCGGCCTGCAAAGCCACAGCATCCGCCTGATCGGCGGCGGCTCGAAAAGCCCGGTGTGGCGGCAGATGGTCGCCGATATCATGAACACCGAAGTGGTGTGTACCGAACAAAGCGAAGCCGCTGCCCTGGGCGCGGCGATCCAGGCGGCGTGGGGCCAGTCCGGCGACACCCTGGCCAGCCTGTGCGACAAATGTGTGAGTGTCGACCCAAGCAGCCGCACGCTGCCGGTGGCGGCCAATGTCAGTGCCTATCAACAGGCTTACGAGCGCTATCAGCAGCTCGTGGCAACCCTTTAAGAGCGAACGACTATGTATCTGGTGTGTGGCGAAGCGCTGTTCGATTTTTTCAGCGAGGAGGATGCCAGCGGGCAGGCTTCCAGGGTCAATTACAAGGCCATTGCCGGTGGTTCGCCGTTCAACGTGGCCGTGGGTTTGCGCCGCCTGGGCATTGAGTCCGCGCTGTTGGGTGGCGTGTCCAATGACTTCCTTGGCCAGCGCTTGCTGCAAGTGCTCAAGGACGAAGGCGTCAGCCAGCAGTTTCTGCTTGAGTTTGCCGCGCCAACCACCCTGGCGATGGTTGCCGTGGGCGCCAACGGCTCACCGCAATACAGCTTTCGCGGCGAAGGCTGCGCCGATCGGCAATTGACGCTTGAGCATCTGCCGACCTTGGGCGATGAGGTTCGTGGCGTGCATATCGGCTCGTTTTCGCTGGTGGTGCAGCCGATCGGCGACACCCTGCTGAGCCTGGTCAAGCGCGAAAGCGGCAAACGCCTGATCAGCCTGGACCCCAATGTGCGGCTCAACCCGCAACCGGATATCCAGCTGTGGCGTGAGCGCGTGGCCGAGTTGGTCAAGCATGCCGACCTGATTAAAGTCAGCGATGAAGACCTGCACCTGCTCTACCCCGACCAGTCGCCCGAGAGCGTGCTGCAAGGCTGGTTGCAGCACCGTTGCCAATTGGTGTTCCTCACCCGTGGCGGCGATGGCGCCAGCGTGTTCAGCCGCCAGCACGGCAGTTGGTCGCAACCTGCGGTCAAGGTGGTGATGGCCGATACGGTGGGCGCCGGCGACACCTTCCAGGCCGCGTTGATTGCCTGGTTGACCGAGCAGCAGCTGGATTCGATTGACGGCCTGCAACAGCTGACACGCGCGCAGATCGACAGCATGCTGGGCTTCGCGATCCGCGCCGCCGCGCTGACCTGCAGCAAGACCGGGCCGGACCTGCCGTATCGCCAGCAGTTGGGCTGAAGCCTGGGTTTCATGAAGGTTTTGTCAGCCAAGGCAAAATTAATCGATGGTTAATCCCGCAAGCCGAGAGTGAATTCGAACTCACTTGCGGAGCACCACCATGAAACTGCGTACCTTGTTATTCACCGCCACCTTGGCCCTTGCCGCGGTGTCGGGGATGGCCCAGGCCGACACCGCCGCCAAGCCTGTGCAGTATCAATACGGCATGCCCTTGAACGTCGACAAAGTGATCGCCATGCACGAGGAAGACACCGACATGTGCAAGGTAATCAACGCCGATATCAAGTTCGTGGACAAAGCCGGGAAGATCGAAGATGTGGGCTACCGAAAAATGTCCGAAGCCTGCGATTTTCAGAATTGAAACACACCGCATTGGGCCTGGCGTTTACCAGGCCCACAGGTTGTCGGTGAATCACTCTCAAACACTTGGCTGACTAGTAGCCGCGCCCCGCCACTCTTTGCTGAGCAGGCGCTTGAGTGTGCTTGAGGTCTTCGCGCAACCCGCTGATCAGGTTGCAAATGGCTCGACTGCTGTCGAGTTTTTCCGCGTTGATACCTTTGACTTCCAAATCCACCCGGTCACGGTCGCGGTCGTCATACACCTTGATCGTCAACGAGGCGTCTTCGGCTTTGGTGCATTCGCACCGCTTGGGCAGGAAACTTCCTTCAATAATACTGCGTAGCTCTAGTTCCGAAAGCATGGCCAACCTCTCCTTTTTTGAGACTGCCAACAGATTTTTAGGTACAGATATTCAGGTACGGTGCAGGCGCGTGCCTGCGGCGTCTTACCGACCCTGGCAGACGCTTTCATTCATCAGCCTACTCGGCAAAATCCATTCTCGTTGTAACCTTTCCTCATAAGCGCCGCGCTGACGTATATAAATCTGTTTACCCCGCGTGAATTATCGTCGAACTGCGTCGATTAAACGTTTATGCACTAAATTGCACCTTGCGCCGCTACTCTCTCCGCAACATGTCGCAAACTATCAAAGTTGATATTGGCCCCTGAGTTCACTGCCACCAAGGTCTGCCCGCGCACGCCGTTTTGGGTGACGTACTTGCGAACGCCCGCCACCGCCAGTGCGCCTGAAGGCTCAGTGATGGAGCGCGTATCGTCGTAGATCAACTTGATGGCGCTGCACAGTTCGTCATTGCTGACGGTGATCACTTCATCGACCCAATCGCGGCAGATCTCAAAGCCATAGGCGCCGATCTGCGCCACCGCGGTGCCATCGGCAAACCCGTCGACACTGGGCAGCACCACCCGCTCACCGGCGCGCAAGGCAGCCAGCAGACAACTGGAACCCTCGGGTTCGACGCCGACAATGCGCACCTCGGGCCGCAGGTATTTGACATAGGCGGCAATCCCGGCGATCAGGCCGCCGCCGCCCACCGGCACGAAGATCGCGTGCAGCGGGCCTTGCTGCTGGCGCAGTATTTCCATGGCCACTGTGCCTTGGCCGGCGATCACATCGGGGTCATCGAACGGCGAAACAAAGGTGCAACCCGACGCCTCGGCCAGCTGCAATGCGTGGGCCAGGGCAAACGGAAAGCTTTCGCCACGCAATACCGCCTCGGCGCCACGGGAGCGCACGCCCAGCACCTTCAATTCCGGCGTACTGCACGGCATGACGATGCGGGCCTTGATGCCCAGTTCCCGCGCCGCCAATGCCACGCCCTGCGCATGATTACCCGCCGAGGCGGTCACCACCCCACGGGCTTTCTGCTCATCGCCGAGTTGCACCAGTTTGTTGTAGGCGCCACGGATCTTGAAGGAAAACGTCGGCTGCAAATCTTCCCGCTTGAGCAGCACTTGGTTGCCCAATAGCGCCGACAACGCAGGCGCCGATTGCAAGGGCGTGCGCACTGCCACGTCGTAAACCGGAGCGGCGAGGATCTTTTTCACGTAGTGCTCAAGCAGCCCGGTATTGGCGGTTTGCGCGGCGCGGTGGGTACTCATGGGCGTCTCCTGGTGTTGGTGTGCTGCCCAGGAGTCGGAAAAACAAAACCCGCCTCTAGGGCGGGTTTGGGTGCAGCCGTGTGCTATCCCGCCAAATGAGGAATGGCGGTAATAATAATGCTCGACTGGCGGCGCAAGGCTGGAAAGGTCATGCGCCGAAATTAACCGGCGGTGGCTGGGCAAGTCAATGGCCTGTGGCCATTTAGCGGGTTGGGGTTTACGAGCGATATACGAAACGTATACGCTTTGTATATCCATCTAACACAGTGAAACCCATGGGCATCGTCAAGATAACCGACCAACTGCACGAACAGCTTCGCCTGGCCAGCGCCGCCATGGACCGCTCCATCAATGCCCAGGCCGAGTTCTGGATCAAGATCGGCCTGTTGGCCGAACTCAACCCGCACCTGCCCTACAACGAGCTGATCAACAAGCTGTTGCTGGACAAACCCGACCTGATCCGAGGGCGCGGCTGATGATCAAGACACCCGCACAACTGGCCGTGATGCGCGAATCCGGGCGCCTGCTGGCCCAGGTATTCAGCATGCTCGACGGCTTTGTCGCCGCCGGGCGCTCGACCCTGGAGCTGGACAGCGCCGTCGAAGCCTTCATCCGCAACGAGCTCAAAGCCCGGCCGGCGAGTCTTGGGCAATACGACTACCCCTTTTGCATCAACACCTCGATCAACGAAGTGGTGTGTCATGGCATGCCCAGTGCCAAGGATGTGTTGAAAGACGGCGACATCATCAACATCGACATCACCCTGGAAAAAGGCGGTTTTATCGCTGACTCCAGCAAGATGTACATGATTGGCAGCGTGGCGCCCAAGGCCCGGCGCCTGGTGGAACAGACCTTTGAAGCCATGTGGGCCGGCATTCGCCAGGTCCGCCCCGGCGCACGCCTGGGCGATATCGGCCATGCAATCCAGAGCCATGCGCAGGCCAACGGCTACAGCGTGGTGCGTGAGTATTGCGGCCACGGCATCGGCCGGCAGATGCACGAGGAACCCCAAGTGCTGCACTTCGGCCGCCCCGGCACCGGGCTGGAACTGCGCGAAGGCATGGTGTTTACCATCGAGCCGATGCTCAACCAGGGCAGCGCCAAGGTGCGCGACCTCAAGGATGGCTGGACGGTGGTGACCAAGGACAACAGCCTGTCGGCGCAGTGGGAACATACCGTGGCGGTGACGGCGGACGGCTTTGAAGTGCTGACGCTGCAACCGTAAACCTGTGGGAGCTGGCTTGCCTGCGATAGCATCGACTGTGTGTCACTGACACACCGCTTGCACAGGAGCGCTGTTGTGGCGAGCGGGCTTGCCCCGCGTTGGGTTGCGCAGCGGCCCCAAACCAGGCGCTGAGTTCTTTCAGGAAACATCCCTGTGCCATTACTGGGGCT
>NZ_VBVZ01000373.1 GCF_005863185.1 Pseudomonas edaphica | reverse complement strand
GATTTTTAGCCTGACACACCGCCATCGCAGGCAAGCCAGCTCCCACATTGAATCTTCATTGTTTGGAGGGTTTCTATGCCTGCCACCACCGCTCAATCAACCGCAGCCCATCCAGTTCGCCGTAGGGCGCCGTCAGCGGCCCATGACTCACGCGGTTCGAGCGCGCCGCCACGGAGCTGGCGAACAGCGGCACAATCGCGCCGCCGTCATCGCGGCACAGGGCCTGCATTTCGTTGTACATCTCTTGGCGCAGCGGCGCGTTCATCTCGCCACGGGCGGCGGTGAGCAGTTGGTTGAAGCGTGGGTTGTCCCAGTGGGTTTCGTTCCAGGCTGCACCTTTGGCATAGCCGATACTGAACATGCGGTCGGCGGTCAGGCTGCTGTACCAGAACGAGGTGGTGAATGGCTGCTTCATCCACACATTGGAGAAGAACCCGTCAGCGGGTTCGCGCACCACGTCAATGTCGATACCGGCCTGGCGCGCCTGCTCCTTGAACAGCACCGAGGCGTCCACCGCGCCGGTGTAGGCGGCGTCGGAGGCTTGCAGCCGTACCTTGAGCGACTCCACACCGGCTTTGCGCAGGTAAAAGCGTGACTTGTCCGGGTCGTAAGTGCGTTGCTCCAGCGCCGCGTTGATAAAGCGGCTGCCGGGCTGGATCGGGTGGTCGTTGCCAACCAGGCCATAGCCATGCAGCACTGAGGCCAGCAAGGTTTCGCGGTTGATCGCGTGCTTCATCGCCAGGCGGATGTCGTTGTTCTTGAACTCGTTGCTGTCGCACAGCATCGGGAAGGTGTAGTGCTGGGCGCCCTTGGTTTCCTCGATCACAAGATTTGGATTGCGCTTGAGCAAGGCCACGGTTTTCAGGTCGACCTTGTTGATCACATCCACTTGCCCGGTCACCAGCGCATTGACCCGCGCCGCGCCGTCGGCGATGGCCAGCAGTTCTGCGCTGGCGAAGTGCGCGCGGCCGGTTTTCCAGTAATCGGGGTTGCGTTCCAAGTCCATGCGCACGCCGGGTTCAAAGCTTTTCAAGCGGTAACCGCTGGTGCCCACACCGGCCTGCCAATCGGCGCCGCCGTCCTTGGCGGGCATGATCACCAAATGGTAATCGGCGACTACATAAGCAAAGTCGGCATTGCCGGAATGCAGCTCGAACACCACCGTATCATTGCCCTTGGCGCTGACACTGGCGACGTCACCCAGTACGGTTTTGGCCGCCGACGTGGAGTCTTTGCTCAGGTGGTGATTGATCGACGCCACCACATCGTCGGCGCTGAGGCTTTTGCCGTTGTGGAAGGTCACGCCCTGACGCAAGTGAAAGGTCCACACCCGCGCATCCGGGGTGGATTCAAAACGCTCGGCCAGCTCGGGGATCGCGCTGCCGTCGACGGCGATTTCAGTCAGCGTGTTGTACACCGCCGAGAAGCCGACGAACGTGAAGGTGTCGACCCAGGAGCCGGGGTCCCGCGAATCGGTGGTGCTGCCGCCGGCCAGGCCCAGGCGCAGCACACCGCCGGCTTTGGGTGTCGCCTCTTCGGCAAACGCGTGCAACGGCAGGCCCATGGAAAACGCTGCCGCCACCGCACCCGCCACGGCGCTGTGTTTGAGAAAGTCCCTTCGGTGCATCGCTTGAGTCATTTTGTTGTTGTTTTCGCTCATGGTCTTGCTCCTCTAAAGGTCAACAGGCACAGGCATGTTTGAGCTCGATCAAGGTCACGCCATTGCGTTTGAAACCGTTGCGCAAGTCCGTCTGCAACTCATCCAGGTTTTTGGGTTGGTTCACGGTGCAGCCGAACGCCTGGGCGAACAGCGCAAAGTCCGGGTTGCGTGGCAGCACGCCGATGGGCTCGATGTCCAGGCTGAGCATGTCGTCGCGGATCTGGCCGAGGGCGTCGTTGTTCCATAGCAGCACCACCAACGGGCTGTGCAGTTCCTCGACCGCGGTCGCCAGTTCCTGGGCGGTGTAGAGGAAGCCACCATCGCCCACCAACACCAGGCCCGGACGCAGCGGCGCGCCGAACTTGGCGCCAATGCCGGCAGGCAAGCCATAGCCCAAGGTGCCGTAGCCGGTAGGGTGCAGCCAACTGCGCGGGGCGCGGCTGCGGTAGGCGTAGTTGCCGGTGTAGGCCAACTGGGTCATGTCGCTACTGATAAATGCGTTGGCGGGCAGCTCGGCCTCGATACGCTCAAGAATGCCTTGGTGAATGGCCTGCAAAGGGCCGTGCCCCAGCTCGACCGCCTCAAGCAATGTCGCGACCTGTTGGCTTGCCGCATCGGCGTTACGCGGCGCAGGCGGCAGACGTTCGAGCAAGGCCAGCAAGGTCTGTTGGGCATCGCCTTTGAGCGCCACGGCGCAAGGGTAGAAATCGTTGAACTTGCGCGGGTCGATATCGATGCGCAGCAGTTCGCCGGTGATGGGCAAGCGCTCGCGCCAGTAATCGGTGTCGGCCATTTCCGTGCCGACGGCCAGCACCACATCCGCCTGGCTGATCAGTTGCCAGCCGGGTTCCACGCACAGGGTGGCACCGGCATTCAGCGGGTCATTGACCGGCAGTAAACCCTTGCCGGCCACACTGCTGAAAAACGGCGCCGCCAACAACGTGCTCAAGCGCTGCAACGCATCACCCGCCGCCAGCGCGCCGCCACCGGCAATGATCATGGGTTGCTTGGCCGCCGCGAGCTTGGCTACGGCCAGCTCCAGCGCCTCGGCCGATGGCAGGCCGCGTCCCGGGCGCCGCACGACTTCATGGCTCCAGTCGCGTTTGATGGGCGCTGCCAGCACATCCAGCGGCACTGAAATATGCACCGGCCGTGGCCGCTCGCTGTCGAACACCGCATAGGCGCGGGCGATCAATTCGGGCAAATCCTCGGCACTCAAGGCCAGCGCCGAAAACGCGGTGATCGGCGCGGTGATGGCGCGCTGGTCCTGGGTTTCGTGCAGGCTGCCCCAGCCTTTGCCGAGGCTGGCGGTGTGGTTGACGCTGGAGATCACCAGCATTGGGATCGAGTCGGCGTAGGCCTGGCCGATGGCGGTGGCGGCGTTGGTCACGCCAGGCCCGGTGATCACAAAGCACACGCCCGGTTTGCCGCTGACCCGCGCATAGCCGTCGGCCATAAAACCGGCGCCCTGCTCGTGGCGTGTCAGCACGTGGCGAATGCCGCTGCCGGGCAAGCCTCGATACAGTTCCAGGGTGTGCACGCCGGGAATGCCGAACACGGTGTCGACGCCATAATTAGCCAGCAACCGCACCAGGGCCTGGCCGCCGGTCAGGGTCTTATCTTGCATGTTCATCTCCTAGGCGAATCAACGCATCCACCGCCAGCGTGCCGTGGGCATTGACCAACAATGGGTTCACATCCAGTTCCAGCAACTGCCCGGCGTTGGCGCAGGCGTAATCGGCCACCGCGCGAATGGCCGCCACCAACGCATCCATATCCGCCACTTCACGCCCGCGAAAACCTTGCAGCAAGGCCGCGCTGCGCAGGCTGAGCACGGCGTTGCGAATCGCCTCATCGGTGGTCGGCAGCAGCAGGCTGCGGCTGTCTTTGAGCAATTCCACGAGGATCCCGCCAGCGCCAATCACCAGGGCCAGGCCAAAGTCATTTTCCCGCTTGATGCCCACGATCAACTCGGCCAAGGGCTTTGTAGCCATGCTTTCCAACAGCAATTGATCAAAGACAATGCCCGGCGCATAAGCGCCGATTTGCTCGCGCATCTGCTCCAGCGCGGCGGTCAGTGCGACACCGTCTTTCAGGTTGAGCGCCACTGCACCGGCTTCGGTTTTGTGCGGCAGGTCGGTGCTGACGGCCTTGAGCACCAACGGATAGCCCAAGAGTTTGGCGTCTGCGATGGCGCGCCCTGGCGTGCTCAGCACCGCCGCTGGCGTGCTCAAGCCAAAGGCGCGCAAGGCTTGTTTGGACGCCCATTCATCCAGCGCCAGGCCATGGCCCGCAAGAGGCTGAGGGCACAGCGGTGCAAGGATCGACTCGCCGCGTTCCAACAACACACGGCGATGGTTTTGATAGTCGGCAATCCGCCCCCAGGCAGCCAGTGCATCTTCCACCCCTTGCAGCGCGGCAATGCCGTGGGCATGCAGGCGTTCGCGGGCATGGGCCGGCAGTAATTCGGGAAAGGCCGAGGTGACGAATCCGGTTTTGCCATGACGACTGAGCGCAGCGCAAAACAGCGCCAGCAACAGGTCGCATTCCTTGCGCTCGCCAGTGAATTCGGCCGGGTAATCCAGCACCAGCATCGCCGCATCGGCATCGGTGCGAAGGGCCGTTTCGAGCATGCGTTCGAGCGCCTCGCGGTCGCCCCAGCTAGCGGTGGTGAAGTCCAATGGGTTAACCAGGTTGGCATAGCTGGGCAGCACCTGCGCCAGTTCGGCGCGCTGGCCTGCGTCGAGCTTCGGCAAGGCCAGTTGGTTGCGCTCGGCGTAGTCGGCAATCAGCCCCGCGTCGCCACCGGAACAGGCCAGTGCGATCAGGCAATTGCCGCCAGGTAGATTGCCGCAGGCCGCCGCTTTCAAGGTTTCGACAAAACTCACCGGCCCACTCACGCGGATCACGCCAAGGCGCGCAAACAGGCTGTCGTACAGCGCATCGGAACCAGACAGCGAACTGGTGTGACTCAAGGCCAACTCGGCGCCGATCTGCGACACGCCGGTTTTCAGCGCGATAATCGGGATGCCTTTTTCCAGCGCCTTGTGCGCCGCGCGGGCAAACCCCGGCACATTCTTCAAACCTTCCAGGTGCAGGCCGATGGCGGTCACGCGCGGCTCATCGAGCAGCACGTCCATCAACTCGGCAACCCCCAACTGTGCCTGGTTGCCCACCGACGCCATATAAGCAATGGGCAGCGAGCGGTCGCTCATCGACAGGTTGTAGGCAAAGTTGCCGCTCTGGGTGAGCACCGCCACGCCCTTCTCTACCGCCTTGCCGCCGTGGGCCACCGGCCACAGCGCGGCGCTGTGCAAATAGTCCAACAAGCCGTAGCAGTTGGGGCCGAGCAAGGCCATGTCGCCCGCCGCCGAAATAAGCTGGTGTTGCAGAGCCGCACCATTGGCGCCTGTTTCGGCAAACCCCGAGGCATAGCAAATGGCGCCGCCAGTGCCGAGGGCGGCGAGTTCGGCCACACAGGCCAAGGTCAGCTCACGGTTAGTCGCGATAAACACCGCATCCGGGCCGTAAGGCAAATCGGCAACCCGACGCACACACGGGATGCCGTCGAGGCTGTCATGCTGCGGGTTGACCAGCCACATCGGCCCGGTAAAACCGCCGTCGGCGCAGCGCTTGAGGGCGCGGGCCATGCTGCGCCCGCCGACAAAAGCCAGGTGCCGGGGCGCCAGCAGGCGCTTGAGGTTGTCGCGAATAGCCTGGGACATAAGCGTTCTCCGCGCCGGTCAGCGCAACAACGGCCGCAACAGTTCACGGGCAATAATGTGCCGCTGGATTTCCGAAGTGCCTTCCCAGATCCGTTCGATCCGCGCGTTACGCCAGATGCGCTCCACCGGCCCTTCATCCATCAAGCCCATGCCGCCAAAGATCTGCACGGCTTCATCGGCTACCTTGCCCAGGGTTTCACTGGCAAACAGCTTGGCCATGCCGGCCTCACCGTCAGTCATGCTGCCCTGGTCCATCTTCCAGGCGGTGTGCAGGGTCAGAAGCTCGGCGGCGCGAATCTGCGTGGCCATGTCGGCCAGCTTGAAACTCACGCCCTGGTAGGTGCCGATGGGCTGGCCGAACTGCTTGCGGTCCGCCGCCCATTGCAGCGACACCTCCAGCGCACGCTGGGCCTGGCCGACGCAGTTGGCAGCGACCATCACCCGGCCAGCGGTGAGCCAGGCGTTGGCGACCTCCCAACCTTTACCGACTTCGCCCAGCACTTTGGAGGCTGGCACGCGGCAGTCGTCGAAGAACATTTCATAGGTGTGATAACCGCGGTTGCTCACACACTTGGGGCCACGGCGGATGGTCATGCCGGGCGTGCCGCGATCGACCAGGAATGCAGTCACCGCATTGCGCTGGCGGCCGCTGTGTTCGTAGGTGTCGGTGACGGCAAACACGATGGCAAAATCGGCATGGCCAGCGTGGCTGATGAAGTGCTTGCTGCCGTTGATCACAAAGTCATCGCCGCTGCGTACGGCGCTGGTCTTGATCGCATTGGCGTCGGAGCCAGCGCCGGGTTCGGTCAGCGCGAAACAGTCAACTTTCTTGCCTTGCACGCACGGCAACAGGT
>NZ_VBVZ01000372.1 GCF_005863185.1 Pseudomonas edaphica | reverse complement strand
GCGCAGCCCAGCGCAGGGCAAGCCTGCTCGCCACAGAAAGCCTACTCAACCAACAACATGCCCGTTCAACACGGAGCGCTCGTTGGTCACCACAATTCCCGCCTGATCCAGGGCTTCGCGGGTGGCTTCCACCAGTTCCAGCGCGCCGGGCGTGTCGCTGTGCAGGCAGATGGAGTCGAATTCGATCAACAGGTCTTCGCCTTCTACGGTTCGCACCCGGCCCATCTGACAAGCACGCAGGACGCGCGCCGCAACGGTTGCAGGGTCCAGTGCACGCACATTGCGGGTAAACACAATGGACCCGCTTAAATCGTACTCACGGTCGGCGTAAAACTCGCGCACCACCGGTTGCCCCAGTTCCTTGGCCACGCGCCAGATCACCGAGTTGGGCATGCAATACAGCAACAGCGTCGGCTCGATGATTTGCAGGTTCTGCACCAGCAGCCGAGCGGCTTCTTCGTCGCGGGCCAGGTGCATATAAAGCGCGCCGTGGGGCTTGATATGTTGCAATGTCAAACCTTGGGCACGCGCTATTTCGCGCAGCGCGCCGAGTTGGTAGAGGATGTCGTCCACCAGTTCCTGGGCCGGTGCGTTGATGTGCCGACGGCCGAACCCCACCAGGTCACGAAAGCCCGGGTGCGCGCCAATGCCCACACCCAGTTGCTTGGCGCGTTCGACGGTGCGGCGCATGGTGCCGGGGTCGCCGGCGTGGAAGCCGGTGGCGATATTGGCCGAGCTGATGTAGGCCATCAGGTCAAAGTCGACGCCATCGCCGATGGTCCAGGGGCCGAAGCCTTCGCCCATGTCCGAATTGAAATCCACTGCCTGCATCGAGGTCGCTCCGCCAAAAGAAGATGACTGAAAGTAGGCTGGGGCTTGACCCCTTGGGAAGATCTATTATCAGATGGCCCATCTTCTGAAAATCAGATACACAAAGATCGTTCCCACGCTCCGCGTGGGAATGCAGCCCAGGACGCTCCGCGTCCCAAAGCGTGACGCAGAGCGTCACAAGAGGCGTTACCACGCAGAGCGTGGGAACGATCAGAGACCCAAAAATCGTTCCCCAAACATCGTTCCCACGCTCTGCGTGGGAATGCAGCCCAGGACGCTCCGCGTCCCAAAGCGTGACGCAAAGCGTCACAAGAGGCGTTACCACGCAGAGCGTGGGAACGATCGGAGAAAGCCATGTCCCTGACCTTGCGCCAAGTGCGCTACTTCGTCGCCACCGCCGAAATCGGCCAGATTTCCCAGGCCGCCATTCACCTGAACATCTCCCAGTCGGCGGTGACCACCGCGATCAAGGAGCTGGAGGCGATGCTTGGCGTGCAACTGTTCGTGCGTTCGGCCCAGGGCATGAACCTCACTGACGCCGGGCGGCACTTTCTCAACCGCGCCTATGTGATCGTGCGCAGCGTGGACGACGCCCTCAACAGCCCACTGCCCGACTACCGCGCCAGCGGCGTATTGCGCATAGCGGCCAGCTACACGGTGTTGGGTTACTTCCTGCCGCATCACCTGCAACGCATGCAGCACTGGCACCCGGACGTGACCATCGACGTCTTCGAGCAGGAACGCCAGGCCATCGAACACGGCCTGCTCGACGGCCAGTTCGACATGGCCGTCGTGCTCACCGCCAACCTGACTCACGCGGATATCGTCTCGGAAATCCTGTTCAACTCCGAACGCCGACTGTGGCTGCCCAGCCATCACCCGCTGTGCGAGCGCGGCGCCGTGAGCCTGGCGGATGTGGCACAAGAGCCTTACATCCTGCTGACCGTCGACGAAGCCGAGCACAGTGCCATGCGCTACTGGGAACAGGCCGGGCAAACGCCGAACGTGCGGCTGCGCACCAGTTCGGTGGAGGCGGTGCGCAGCATGGTTGCCAATGGCAGCGGCGTGGCGATTTTGTCGGATCTGGTGCATCGGCCATGGTCACTGGAGGGCAAGCGCATCGAAACCCTGACCGTCACCGACCCCGTCACGCCCATGAGCGTCGGCCTGGCCTGGCACCGCGAGCGCGCGTTTACCCCGGCGATGCAAGCGTTCCGCGATTACTTCCACGACGCCTTCCTGGCACCGCAACAGTTGTCGGCTCGGCGTTAAATACGCGCCTGCAAGGTAGCCGCCAGCCACTCCATGAACACCCGCACCCGCAACGGCAAATGCCGCTGGCCGGCGTAGAGCATGGAGACGTCCAGCGGCGGTGCGAGGTAGTCCGGCAACACCGAAACCAACTCGCCACTGGCCAATAAATCGCGAATGCCGAGCAGCGGCACCTGGATAATCCCCAAGCCGCCAAGACACGCCGCCTGGTAGGCATCGGTGCTGCTGACGGTCACGCGCCCGGCCATGGCCACGCGCTGCACCTTGTTACCCAGCAGGTATTCAAACCCGGCCGAGCGCGCACCGAGCGGGCGCACGTAGTGCACCAGTTGATGCTGCGCCAGATCGGCAATGGTTTCGGGCACGCCATAACGTTGCAGGTACGCGGGGCTTACGCAGTTGACCATCGGCATGCTGCACACCTTGCGCGCAACCACGCTTTGATCGGGTTGCGCGCCCACGCGCACCACGCAATCAAAGCCTTCAGCAATCACGTCGACCTGGCGATCCGAACTGCTGATTTCCATCTCCACCAACGGGTGGCGCGCCATGAACGAGGGCAGCTGCGGCATCACCAGGCCGCGCGCCATGGCGTTGGGCATATCCACCCGAATGCGCCCGGCCAATTGCGCTTCGTCCTGGCGAAACAGGCCTTCGAGCTCTTCCATGTGCGCGAGCAAATCCTTGCTGCGCTCATACAACACGCGGCCGTCCTGGGTGGCTTGCACAGTGCGCGTGGTGCGCTGCAACAGGCGCGCACCCAGCAATGCTTCCAGCGCCTGCACATGCTCGGACACAGTGGAGCGTGGCAGGCCCAGGCTCTCGCCGGCCTGGGTGAAACTCGACAGCTCGGTGACGCGCACGAAGGTGCGCAACAGCTCAAGTTTGTTCATGGGATTGTTCGCCTTATCCGGCCAGTGATTCCGATATCAGCCTGTTTATCACGTTATAGGCGGACAAATACACTCAGTCCCACTGATCACCCATGAGGACTACCGCATGACTCGTAAAATCGCACTCATCACCGGCGCCAGCCGTGGCCTTGGCAAAAGCGCCGCTTTGCACCTTGCCGCACAAGGCGTGGATATCATCGGCACCTACCACAGCGCCGCCACTGAGGCCCAAGCGGTGGTGGCACAGGTTGAAGCGCTGGGCGGCCGCGCCGCCATGCTGCAACTGGACGTCAGCCAGAGCGGCAGCTTCGATGCTTTTGTCGGGCAAATCGCTACGGTGCTCAAAGACGTTTTCGCCCAGCAACATTTTAATTTCCTGATCAACAACGCGGGCATCGGCGCTCACGCCAGCTTTGCCGAAACCACCGAAGAGCAGTTCGACAAACTGGTGGCCATTCACTTCAAGGCGCCGTTTTTCCTCACCCAAAAACTGCTGCCGCTGATCAGCGATGGCGGGCGCATCATCAACATCTCCAGCGGCCTGGCGCGGTTCAGCCTGCCGGGCTACGCCGCCTACGCGTCGATGAAAGGCGCCGTGGAAGTGCTGTCGCGTTATCAGGCCAAAGAACTCGGCCCGCGTGGCATCACCGTCAACACCCTGGCACCCGGCGCGATTGCCACCGACTTCAGCGGCGGCGCAGTGCGCGATAACCCACAGGTGAATGCGATGGTGGCCGACAACACCGCCCTGGGCCGTGCCGGTTTGCCGGACGATATTGGCGGTGCAATTTCGAGCCTGCTGGCCGATGGCAGCCACTGGATCACCGGGCAGCGTATCGAAGCGTCGGGCGGCATGTTTCTGTAAGCATTCTGCGCTAGCATCAATGCTTTCAGATCACTGACGGGCAATCACCGATGAGTTTTGATCCAGGCTTGGCCGGCGGCATGGGCGTATTGGCCGCCGTAGTCGACAGCGGCAGCTTTGCCCGCGCCGCCAACAGCCTGGAGATGACGCCTTCGGGGGTCAGCCGGGCGATTTCCCGCCTGGAAAAACGCCTCGGCATTCGCCTGTTCGACCGCACCACCCGCTCGGTGCAATTGACCGACGAAGGGCGACGTTTCTACCAGCAAATCGCCCCGCTGTTGGCCGGGCTGGAGGAGGCCGCCCATTCGGCGGCCGACAGCGCCCTCACCGTGCGCGGGCGTTTGCGGGTGAACATCGACCCGTATTTTTCGCGGCTGGTACTTGGCCCTGTACTCGGCGACTTCATGCGCCAATACCCGCAACTGCAACTCGACCTGCACACCCGTGACCAACTCGGCGACCTGGTGGCCGACGGCTTTGACTTGGCCATTCGCTTCGGCATCCCACAGTCCTCCTCGCTGATCGCCCGCAAACTGATGGAAGTGCGCGTGCTCACCGTGGCCTCTCCCACTTACCTTGAACAATACGGCCGACCAGCGATCCCGCAAGAGCTGGAAACCGGGCATATGTGCCTGGATTTTCGCGACTCGCAAACCGGTCGCCCGTTTGCCTGGGAATTCCACCGGCCCGGCGAGCAAGTGATTGTGCGCACCAGCGGCCGCTTGGTGGTCAACGACGCCAGCACCTTATACAGCGTGTGTGAACACGGGCATGCCGTGGCGCAGATGCTCGACCTCGGCCTGGACTCGGCGATCCAGGCCGGCAGCCTGGTGGAGCTGTTCCCCGATTGGCCGGACGAGCGTTTCCCGTTGTACGCCTATTACCCGTCGCGGCACTTGCCCGCCGCCAAGGTGCGGGCATTTCTGGAGTTTGTCGCTTCGCTCAAGCTTGGCTAGGTACACGGGACTGTACGATTTTTTCCCGCAGCACGTCATAACCCCAGTGGTACACGTAGGTGTACGGCAGGAAGAACAACAGCACGCCGATGTCGAGGATGAAGGCTTCCAGCAGGCTGATCTTCATCAACGCGGCAATTAATGGCACCGCCAGGATGATCAGGCCGCCTTCGAACAACAGCGCATGCACCACGCGGGTCCAGCCGCCGCTGGTCAGTTGCAGGCGGGCTTTGAGACGGTCGAACAGGCTGTTGAAAATGACGTTCCAGCTCAGTGCCAACAGGCTGATGCCCAGGGTCACCGCGCCCATTTCCAGGGCCGGCCGGCCGGTGATCCAGACCAGCAGCGGCGTACAGATCAATAAGGCCAGCCCTTCAAAACCAATGGCCTGGCAAACACGTTCAGTAATCGACTTGGTAGGGTTCATGACCCGGCTCCTTGAGTGACGATGGTTGCCATGATTACCCTTTGACTCGATACTTCATAACTAATAACCATCGATAAAGGCGATAGTCATGGCCTCCAATGAAGTGCTGCAGGCGTTTGTGCAGGCGGCTACCCAAGGCTCGTTTTCGGCGGCGGCGCGCAAGCTGGGTAAAAGCCAGTCCACCGTCAGCGCGGCGGTGGCGAGCCTGGAGATTGATCTGGATGTGGTGCTGTTTGATCGCAGCAGCCGCAAGCCGACGCTTACGCCAGCCGGCCATGTGTTATTGCAACGCGCCGAGCAGGTGCTGGAGGCCAGCAGCCGCCTGGAGTTGGCAGCGAGCCAGTTGTCACAGGGTTTGGAACCCAAGCTGACCATCGCCATGTCCGATACTTACCAGTCCGACCGCTTTGAAATCGCCCTCAAGGCCTTTGAACAGCGCCACCCGGACCTTGAGCTGGAATGCCTGATCGCCGAATGCGAAGACCTGATCGCCCTGGTGCAAAGCGGCCGGGCGCAGATTGCGTTTATCGAAAAACAAGACACTTACCCGCCCGACCTGACCGGCGCGCCGGTCGAAGAACGTACCGAAATTGCCCTGTTCGCGGCGCCCACGCACCCGCTGGCCAAGCTGAAGAACATCCCGGCGCAGACCTTGCAGCAACACCGCGAATTGCGCCTGGCCAGCATCATCAACCCGACTGAAACCCGCCCCAGCGGGCGGGTTTGGTCAGCGCCCAGTTACTTGATGTTGATGGAGATGGCACAGCTGGGGTTTGGCTGGGCACCGATTCCGCGTTGGTTGGTGGAGCGTTTTGGTGGCGACCACTTGGTCGAACTCAAGGCGCGCAGTTGGCCGCGCTCGGTGGCGGTGGATGCGCTCTGGTCAAGGCACCACCCACCGGGGCCGGCGGGGAGTTGGTTGCTGGGCAAGATGCTGGAGTGATTCTGTCCGGACACTGAGGTTCCAGGTGGGAGCTGGCTTGCCTGCGATGGCGGTGAGCCAGTCTAGAAT
>NZ_VBVZ01000371.1 GCF_005863185.1 Pseudomonas edaphica | reverse complement strand
ATCAGTTAGCTGATGCACCGCCATCGCAGGCAAGCCAGCTCCCACAATGACCGCGCCCCGTCCTCAATAAACATAAGAAGAGGCAACCCCATGCACCCTGAATCCTTCACCGGGCAGGCTTCTCTCGTCACGCCTAGCAGAAAGCGTTTCTTCATCATGGTGCTGCTGTTTATCACCGTGGTGATCAACTACCTCGACCGCAGCAACCTGTCGATTGCCGCCCCGGCACTGACCAGCGAACTGGGGATCGACCCGGTGCATGTCGGGCTGATCTTCTCCGCGTTCGGCTGGACCTACGCCGCCATGCAGATTCCCGGCGGCTGGCTGGTGGACCGCGTGCCGCCGCGCATTCTCTACACGGCTGCCCTGCTGTTGTGGTCTATCGCCACGGTAATGCTGGGGTTTGCGGCCAGCTTTATCGCGCTGTTTGTGCTGCGCATGGCCGTCGGCGCCCTGGAAGCACCGGCCTATCCGATTAACAGCCGCGTGGTCACCACTTGGTTCCCCGAGCGTGAGCGTGCCACCGCGATTGGCGTTTACACCTCCGGGCAGTTTGTCGGGCTGGCGTTCCTCACGCCGGTGCTGGCCTGGCTGCAACACGCGTTTGGCTGGCACATGGTGTTTGTCGCCACCGGTGGCGTCGGCATCCTGTGGGCGTTGATCTGGTACGCGGTGTACCGCGAGCCGAAAGATTTCAAAGGCGCCAACGCGGCAGAAATCGAGCTGATCCGCGAGGGCGGCGGCCTGGTGGATATGCAGGCGAAAGCGGTCAAGGCGCCGTTCAGTTGGGTCGACCTCGGGATAGTGCTGAGCAAGCGCAAGCTGTGGGGCATCTACCTGGGGCAGTTCTGCCTGAACTCGACGCTGTGGTTTTTTCTGACGTGGTTCCCGACCTACCTGGTGAAATATCGCGGCATGGACTTCATCAAGTCCGGCCTGCTGGCCTCGCTGCCATTCCTCGCTGCGTTTATCGGCGTGCTGTGTTCTGGGGTTTTTTCTGATTGGCTGATTCGCCGGGGTACGTCGGTAGGGTTTGCGCGCAAGCTGCCGATCATTGGTGGGTTGCTGATTTCCACGGCGATCATCGGCGCCAACTATGTGGACTCGACGGCCTGGGTGAGTGCGTTTCTGGCGCTGGCGTTCTTTGGCAATGGCCTGGCATCGATCACCTGGTCATTGGTGTCGACCCTGGCGCCGGCGCGGTTGTTGGGGCTGACGGGTGGGGTGTTTAACTTCATCGGCAACTTGTCGGCGATTACCACGCCGATAGTGATTGGCTTTCTGGCCAGTGGGGATTCGTTTGCGCCGGCGATTACCTATATCGCGGTGCTGGCATTGCTGGGGGCGCTGTCCTACGTGTTGCTGGTGGGCAAGGTTGAGCGCATCGAGCTGTAAATCCATTGTTTGAGTGGACCGAAACCCTGTGGCGAGCGGGCTTGTTGTGGCGAGCGGGCTTGCCCCGCGTTGGGCAGCGCAGCAGCCCCAATAAGGCCACTGCGTTTTTTCCTGATGAAACCGTGTTGTCTGGTTTTGGGGGCGCTTCGCACCCCAACGCGGGGCAAGCCCGCTCGCCACAACAGCTCGCCCGCCACAAAAGCTTTGCTGGGCTAGTAGAGGGCGCCATCCAGGATTTGATAGACGATGCTGGTGCCGATGGCGATCAACACGATATCGCCGCCGGAACGACGCCATTCATACCCTGGGTATTGCGGCAGATGGGCCAAGGCGCGGTTGTCGAGGCGTTCGCCGTAGTAGTTGCGTGGCAGCGGTTGGCCCCGCACCAGGCGCACGCCAGGAGGTGGTGGCGCGCCACGGCGGAAGTCGTTGTGGTTGTCACGGATCACCTGGCGCACGGGGCCGAAGTCCTGTGGCGGGCCACGACGGTTATCCTGCGGGCCGCGATGGTCGTCGCCGCGTTGCTCGTACTGGCCTTGCGGGCCGCCACGGCCTGGGCCATCGCCGCGTTGGTCGGGCGGCGCGGCCTGCGCCAGGGCACTTGCGCCGAGCATCAACACGCCAAGACCTGCGATCAAGCGTTTAGGCATTTTCATGGGGGCTTTCCTCAGTACTGCACGAACAAAAAAGGGATTTCGAACGAGGCTCGAAATCCCTTGGTCTTGTCAGTTTAGGTACTGGATTGCCCGGATGATTCCTCTGTATCAGGAACTTTACCCATTGCTACACGCCGCTTACGTACGGGCGTTACGGACACCTTCCGACAGCGCCGCGCAGAGGCTCAATACGCCATCAATTGCTTGCTGATCATTTTTCGCATTGGCGATGTGATCGATCAGCGCCGAACCCACCACCACACCGTCTGCCAGGCGTGCGATAGCGGCGGCTTGTTCCGGTGTGCGAATACCAAAGCCGATGCTGATCGGCAGGTCGGTATGCCGACGCAGGCGCGTTACCGCTTCCTCGACGTGTTCCAGGGTGGCGGCACCGGCACCGGTCACACCGGCCACCGACACGTAATACACAAAACCGGAGCTGCCGTTAAGCACGGTCGGCAGGCGCACGTCATCAGTGGTCGGCGTGGTCAGGCGGATAAAGTCGATGCCTGCCGCCTGGGCCGGGTCGCACAGCTCGCCGTTATGCTCGGGCGGCATGTCGACCACGATCAGGCCGTCGACACCGGCTTCTTTGGCGTCAGCGATAAACGTGGGCACGCCGTATTTGTGGATCGGGTTGAAGTAACCCATCAGCACCAGTGGCGTGTCCTGGTTGTCTTTGCGGAACTCGCGAACCATCTGCAGGGTTTTCAGCAGGTTCTGTTTGGCTTCCAACGCACGGATGTTGGCCAGTTGAATCGCCGGGCCGTCGGCCATCGGGTCGGTGAAGGGCATGCCCAGCTCGATCACGTCGGCACCGGCGGCGGGCAAGCCCTTGAGGATCGCCAGCGAGGTGTCATAACCCGGGTCGCCGGCGGTGACGAAAGTCACCAGGGCGGCGCGGTTTTGTTCTTTCAGTTGCGCAAAACGGGTTTGCAGGCGGCTCATCAGTGTTTCTCCTGCTTTGACTGCTCTTGTTGAGAGTGTTCCATATGGTGCATCACGGTCTGCATGTCTTTGTCGCCACGGCCGGACAGGTTGACCACCATCAGGTGATCTTTCGGCAAGGTCGGTGCGCGCTTGAACACTTCAGCCAGGGCATGGGCGCTTTCCAGTGCAGGAATAATCCCTTCCAGGCGGCAGCATTTGTGGAAGGCTTCGAGGGCTTCGTCGTCGGTCACCGAGGTGTACTGAACACGGCCGATATCATGCAACCAGGCGTGTTCAGGGCCGATACCTGGGTAGTCGAGGCCGGCGGAAATCGAGTGGGCGTCGATGATCTGGCCGTCGTCGTCCTGCAACAGGAAGGTGCGGTTGCCGTGCAGCACGCCCGGTACACCACCGTTGAGGCTGGCGGCGTGCTTGCCGGTTTCGATGCCGTGGCCGGCGGCTTCAACGCCGATGATTTCGACGCTGGTGTCATCCAGGAACGGGTGGAACAGGCCCATGGCGTTGGAACCACCGCCGATGCATGCCACCAGGCTGTCCGGCAGGCGGCCTTCCTGGGCTTGCAGCTGGTCGCGGGTTTCCTTGCCGATCACGGCCTGGAAATCGCGCACCATCGCCGGGTACGGGTGGGGGCCGGCCACGGTGCCGATCAGGTAGAAGGTGCTGTCGACGTTGGTCACCCAGTCACGCAGGGCTTCGTTCATCGCGTCTTTAAGGGTGCCGGTGCCGGCCACGACCGGGATCACTTCTGCGCCCAGCAACTTCATGCGGAACACGTTGGCCTGCTGGCGCTCGATGTCGGTGGTGCCCATGTAGATCACGCAATCGAGGCCAAAGCGCGCCGCCACGGTGGCGGTGGCCACGCCGTGCATGCCCGCGCCGGTCTCGGCGATGATGCGTTTTTTGCCCATGCGCCGCGCCAGCAGGATCTGGCCGATGCAGTTGTTGATCTTGTGCGCGCCGGTGTGGTTGAGCTCTTCGCGCTTGAGGTAGATCTTGGCGCCGCCACAGAACTCGGTCAGGCGTTCGGCGAAATACAGCGGGCTTGGGCGCCCGACGTAGTCGCGTTGGAAGTAGGCCAATTCTTCGTTAAAGGCCGGATCGATCTTGGCCGCTTCGTATTCGCGGGCCAGGTCGAGGATCAACGGCATCAGGGTTTCAGCGACGTAGCGGCCGCCGAACGCGCCAAACAGGCCGTTGGCGTCGGGGCCGTTGCGAAGGTCGGTCTGGGACTGAGTCATGGGGCGCTCCAGGAAAGAAGGTGAGGAGAGGCAATGACGGCCACTCTACCCCTGACGTGCCACGCTGAAAACCGATAAGATCGCCATAACCTGTCAGGAAAACTCACAGATGAGCCGAGACCTACCGCCCCTCAATGCCTTGCGTGCATTTGAGGCCACCGCCCGCTTGAACAGCGTCAGTCAGGCAGCCGAGCAACTGCATGTGACCCATGGCGCGGTCAGCCGCCAGTTGAAGGTGTTGGAAGAGCACTTGGGTGTCAGTCTGTTCGCCAAAGACGGGCGCGGCCTTAAACTCACAGATGCAGGCGTTCGGCTCAGGGATGCCAGTGCCGAAGCGTTCGAGCGTTTAAGGGATGTTTGCGCCGAACTGACCCGGGCCAGCGCCGATGCGCCTTTTGTGCTCGGCTGCTCGGGCAGCTTGCTGGCGCGCTGGCTGATTCCGCGCCTGGGCCGCTTGAACGCAGACTTGCCCGACTTGCGTCTGCACCTGTCGGCGGGTGACGGCGACCTCGACCCACGGCGCCCCGGCCTGGATGCCCTGCTGGTTTTTGCTGAGCCGCCATGGCCAGCGGACATGCAGGTGTATGAGTTGGCCAGCGAGCGCATTGGCCCGGTAATGAGCCCGCGCTTCGCCGGTTACGAACGCCTGCGCCAGGCGCCGCCCCACGCCCTGTGCGGTGAAGCCTTGTTACACACCACCTCGCGCCCGCAGGCCTGGCCCATCTGGGCGCAGCAACATGACATCGAGCCCGGCGCGTTGAAGCACGGCCAGGGTTTTGAGCATTTGTATTATTTGCTGGAGGCGGCGGTGGCGGGTTTGGGTGTGGCAATTGCGCCCGAACCGCTGGTGGCAGAGGACCTGCGAGCGGGTCGCCTGGTGGCGCCGTGGGGTTTCAGTGAAACCCCGGCGCACCTGGCGTTGTGGCTACCCAAGCGCGCCGCAGACGGGCGCGCGGGTCAGTTGGCGCAGTGGCTCAAGGCTGAGCTGTTGCGCCAGCCAGTTTAGTCACCGCGTTTGCACAGCAGGTAAGCCGCCAGCAGGCCCAGCGCGCCAACGGCAACGCCGGCGGTAGTCCATGGGTGCTCTTGTGCGTAGTCACGGGTTGCCGCGCTGGTTTCGCGGATTTTGACTTTGCTTTCTTCGTAGGCATCGCTGATCAAGTGGCGGGAGTGCTTGAGGGCATTCTCGGCATTGCTTTTCAGGGCCTTCAGCGTTTTGCGCGACTCATCGGACGCATCGTCCTTGAGGCTCTCAAGGGACTTGAGCAGGCTCGAAATCTCGGCTTCCATGCTTTCCAGCGACGCTTTGCGTAAAGAAGTGTTGGCCATGTGGAACTCTCCTGAAGTGATTGAGTGGCATGTGTAGATACCGACTCCACGGTTTTCAGAAAGTGCAGTAAATCTGAACTTTCGAGTGGCATTGGTCGCCAGAAGCAGTACGAAGATTCACTGCTACGCTCACTAGAGACCTCAGGAGAAACGTTATGTCTGATCATCACACCTACAAGAAAGTCGAACTGGTCGGCTCCTCGACCACCAGCATCGAAGACGCCATCAACAACGCCATCGCTGAGGCGCACAAGAGCATCAAGCACCTGGAGTGGTTCGAAGTGACCGAAACACGCGGCCATATCAAGGACGGCAAGGCCGCGCACTTCCAGGTCACGCTCAAGGTGGGATTCCGAATTGCCAGTAGTTGATCCCGTGAGTTGAACTTGCTGACTGGCCGATTGCCATAACCTGCGCTACAACCATTGGGTGCCGACGCCATAAGCGTCGGCACGCACTTTTCGATCAGCGCAAGGAAAGTAACGGATGAAGAAGTTCCTGTTAGCGGTAGGTTTGTTGAGCATTGCGGGCACTGCCCTGGCGGCGGGCAAGCCTTGTGAAGAGCTGAAAGGTGAACTCGCGGCGAAGCTCGACGCTAAAGGTGTTCAGCATTATTCGCTGGATGTTGTCGACAAAGGCGCGGCGGCCGATGGCAAAGTGATTGGCAGTTGCGAAGGCGGCACCAAGGAAATCGTCTACAAGCGCGGTTAATCC
>NZ_VBVZ01000370.1 GCF_005863185.1 Pseudomonas edaphica | reverse complement strand
GGCCCTGAGCCTCAACGGCCGCGAGCTGTTTCGCGACGAGCAACCGCTGAAAATCCTGCTGATGTCCGCCACCCTCGAAGGCGAGCGCCTGGCCGGCTTGCTGAACGATGCGCCGATCCTGCGCAGCGAAGGGCGCATGTTCCCGGTGCAGATGCGCTGGGGGCGGCCGTACCAGGCTGGTGAATTTATCGAGCCGCGCGTGGTGCAGACCGTCCTCGACGCGGTGCAGGACCAAACGGGCAGTATTCTGGTGTTTCTGCCGGGGCAGGCCGAGATTCGCCGGGTCAATCAACAGCTGGCCGACGCCTTGGGTGATCGCCCTGATGTGCTGCTGTGCCCGCTGCATGGCGAACTCGACCTCAACGCCCAGCGCGCCGCCATCGACCCGGCGCCGGTCGGCAAGCGCAAAGTGGTGCTGGCCACCAACATTGCCGAGACCAGCCTGACCATCAATGGCGTGCGCGTGGTGATCGACGCCGGGCTGGCGCGGGTGCCGCGTTTCGACCCCGGCAGCGGCATGACCCGCCTCGACACCCAACGCATCTCCCGCGCCAGTGCCACCCAGCGTGCCGGCCGGGCAGGGCGCCTGGAGCCGGGCGTGTGTTATCGCCTGTGGTCCGAAGACCAGCACGAAGGTTTGGCCGCCTATGGCAGCGCGGAAATTCTCGCCGCCGACCTGGCGGGCCTCGCCTTGCAACTGTCGCGCTGGGGCGTGACGCCCACGCAACTGGTGTGGCTGGATGTGCCGCCGACCGCCGCATATGCTCAGGCCCAGGATTTGCTGGTGCGCCTCGGCGCGTTAAACGACGACACACTCACTGCCCATGGCCAGAAAATGGCGGAGTTGCCCGCGCACCCGCGCATCGCCCACTTGTTGCTGCGCGGCCAGGACTTGGGGCTGGCCGCGACCGCCTGTGAGGTGGCGGCCTTATTGGGTGAGCGCGATATCTTGCGCGGCGGCGGCGCGGATTTGCACAGTCGCCTGGCATTGATGTCGGGCCAAGAACGCGCGCGTGGCACCCAGGGCGGCGTGCAGCGGGCCAAGCAACTGGCCCGTCAGTACCGGGGCTATTTGCGCGGCCAGCCGACTCAAGCTGTGGCCGACCCTGACCACCCGCGTTGGCTCGGCGCCTTGTTGGCGTTGGCTTATCCGGACCGCGTCGCTCAGCAACGCCGCCCCGGTGGCGCCGAATATCGCCTGGCCAATGGCCGCGCCGCGCTGTTCGCCGAGGCCGACAGCCTGATGAAACAACCTTGGCTGGTGATCGCCGACCTTGGCAGCCGCCAAGGCCAGCGCGAAGAGCGCATCTACCTCGCGGCGGATTTTGACCCGGCGCTGTTCGACAGCGTGCTGGCCGAGCAAGTGCGCAACGTCGACCAACTGGACTGGGATGAACGCGAAGGCGTATTGCGGGCCGAACGCCAGCGCAAAGTCGGTGAGCTGGTACTAAGCCGTGAACCGCTGACCGGCCTGGATGAGTCCGCGCGCAGCCAGGCACTGGTCAACCTGGTGCGCCGCAAAGGCCTGGAGCTGCTGCCGTGGACGCCCGAACTGCGCCAGTGGCAGGCGCGCGTCATGCTGCTGCGCCAGCTGGATGCGGGTAAAACCAGCGAATGGCCGGATATCAGCGACAAAGCCTTGCTGGCCGATTTGGAACATTGGCTGATGCCTTACCTGGGCAAAGTCTCGCGCCTGAGCCATTTTTCTAATTTGGATATTTCCAGCTTCCTGCACAACCTGCTGCCCTGGCCGCTGCCCCAACGCCTGGACGAGCTGGCGCCACAGCATGTGAAAGTGCCATCGGGTTCGTCGGTGCGCTTGGACTACAGCGAACAGCCGCCGATTCTGGCGGTGCGCCTGCAGGAATTGTTCGGGCTGGCGGACACGCCGCGCATTGCCGGTGGGCGCCAAGTGGTCAAGCTGCACCTGCTGTCCCCGGCACGTCGGCCGGTGCAGGTGACGCAGGACCTGGCGAACTTCTGGCGCAGTACCTATGCCGAAGTGAAGAAGGATTTGAAAGGAAGATACCCCAAGCATTACTGGCCGGATGACCCCTTGGTGGCCGAACCCACTGCCCGGATCAAACCCCGAAAGTAGGTGATGTGAAGATCCAATGTGGGAGCTGGCTTGCCTGCGGTACAGACGACTCGGTCTGTCCCTTTCACCGAGGCGATGCTATCGCAGGCAAGCCAGCTCCCACAAAAACCAGCTCCCGCAGGGGAATTGTGGGTTATTGCGCGGCCGGCAGCAGGAACCGGGCGATCACTGGCAGGTGGTTGGAGATGCGCAGTGTGTCGTCTTGGCGCACTTTGGCCTCCACCCGCTTGATCCTTGGGCTGTAGAACAAATAATCCAAGGTCCTATCCGGCCCATCCACACTCGGGTCATTGGGGAAGTGCGTCAGCCACTTCGCCCGGTCAATCCCACTGGATTCGCTGTTACTCGGGATCATCGGGTACTTATCCCACAACAAATGCAGCTCACTGTCCGGCGAATACTGCCCGCGCTTGCCCGCATCCAGGCGCAGGAATTGCCCCAGCGGCAGCAAATTGAAATCCCCGCCAATCAACCATGGCGTGCCACGGCCTTCGAACTTGTCCAGCAGTTTTACCGTGGCTTTTACCTGCTCCTGCACGGCGGAACGCCCAGGCTTATCGCCATCCAGGCGCGTATTCAGCACGGCCAGTTGGCCGCCATCGCTCAACGGCAGATAGGTCAGCAACAACGCAGGTTTCGGCTGGAACTGGCGGCTGATGAAGTTGGCCGGGGACACCGGCAATTGCAGGCGTTCGGCGTGTTCGATCTGGTAGCGGCTCAGCGTGACGAGCTTGCGGCCGACGCTGCCGAAGATGTGCAGGTTGGGCACAAAGTCGGCTTTCCAGTCGAACGCCTGTGCGCTGCAGGGGTAAAGGTCGACCAGGCGCTCCTGGAGCAACGCCACCTGGTCCTGATAGTGAGAGGACTTGGCGCCTTCATCGAGTTCCTGCAGCAACAGGATGTCGGGCTGTTCGTCGCGAATCACGCGAGCCACTTCGTCCAGGCTGAAGGCCATGTCTTCCACGGTAGGGCGATCGTCCGGGCCTTTGCCGTCGGGGCTGTCGTACCAGAACACGTAGTTTTTGCCGGCCAGGTATTGCACGTTCCAGGTCATGACCTTGAGCGCCTGCCCCGGCAGCAACGTCGGCGCACGTGGCGCCACGCAGCTGACGGGCAGGGTCTGCTTGTCGACAGGGCGCCAGGTCAGGCTGTAGATCAGGGCTGTGAGCAGACCCACGATGATCAACAGGCTCAACAGGGTGATGCGCAATAAACGGGTCATTGGCTCGGCTTATAGCGTTATCAGAGGTGGCACGGAGCATATCACCGCGCGTCGGCATCGCCACCGACCAACATAAACAAACGGAAAAGTACCACGCTGGTAAACAGTTGCAGGAAGCTGTGGGCGCTGTCGATCAGCACACCCAGCAGCGGCGCAGGGTTCGGATAGGCCGCCACGCTCGCGCCTTTGAGCAGCCACAATGGCGTCATTACGCACAGCAGGCACACCAGGATTCGCCAGAAATGCCCCCGGGTCAGGCGGAAACTTTCCTTCATCGCCTCCAACGCCGACATGCCACGCAACACCAGCAGGTATTCGGCAAACGCCAGCACCACCATCAGCCACAGGCCCGGCAGGAAGTACAGCGACAGCCCGAGCAGAATCAACAAGGTGCTGACCGCCGTCAGCAGGGCGAAACGCGGCCACATGGCCAGGGCCATGGCCCACACGTCTTTAGTGCTGGGCGACTCACCACGGGTGCGCGCATCCAGAAACAGGATCAAGGCGCCGGTGTACAGCGGGTACACCAACAACCCGACGACCACGCTATAACCGGGAAATGCATCCGGGCCAAGTGTGTGGTCGAGCACCTGTTGCAGCAGGGCTTCGAGGATCACCAACGGCAGGCACAGCTGGACGATGGCGCCCAGGTTGCGTTGGGTGAAACGGAGGGAGTCGCGCAATACGTCTAACGGATTCATCAGGTTCGTCACAGGCCTAAAAGCAAGGCCAACACTTTAACCGATCATGACGAGAGGTAAGCAAACGTAAACCTTGCGTAAAGACCATTGAAACGTCTGGTAACACCCCCATAACTAGGCTGTAGCTCGCCTGATCACAGGCGAGCCCATGATTTCTACCGGCAATCTAACGAGGTCGCCATGAACAGCGAAGAGCAAACCCTGATCGATGGACTGTTTTCACGGTTGCAGCAAGCCGAAACGGACTCAGCCCCCCGCGACGCCCTGGCCGAAGCGCGGATCAAGGAGCACATGACTCGCCAACCGGCCGCCGGGTACTACATGACCCAGTCGATCCTGGTGCAAGAACACGCGATCAAGAGCCTCGACGCGCAGAACAAGCAACAGGCGCAGCAGATCCAGCAATTGCAGGATGAACTGCAACAGGCGCGCGCGCAGTCGGCGCAACCGGCACCGAGCAGTGGTGGCTTCCTGTCGAGTATCTTCGGCGGTGGCGCCTCCCGTGACACGCAGCCTGCACAGAGCGCACCGCCTTCTTCCGGCGGCGGCTGGCGTGAACCGGCGCGGCCATCGTTCGGCCAGCCTGCACCGCAACAGAACTACGGTGCCCCGCAGCAAAACTATCAACAGCCACAGCAAGCACCGGCCGCGCCTATCGGCAGTGGTTTCCTCGGTGGCGCGTTGAAAACCGCCGCCGGTGTGGCCGGTGGTGTGATGTTGGCCGAAGGCATCAGCAGCCTGTTCAGCCACAACTCGCAGCAGCCGCAGGTGGTGGAAGAAATCATCCGCGAAGAACCGGCACCGGCCAGCGACAAC
This sequence comes from Pseudomonas edaphica, assembly GCF_005863185.1. Classification (GTDB taxonomy): domain Bacteria; phylum Pseudomonadota; class Gammaproteobacteria; order Pseudomonadales; family Pseudomonadaceae; genus Aquipseudomonas; species Aquipseudomonas edaphica. The sequence goes on along the minus strand of NZ_VBVZ01000370.1, from coordinate 1,447 downwards.
GGCAACTGGGGCAATGACGACCAGAAGTTTGCCGGCAATGACAGCTGGGGCAATGACAACTCATCTGACAGCTTCGCAGACAGCGACTACTCCGACGATTCCTCCTCCTTCGGCGACGACGACTCCTTCGTCTGACCCACCTTCAACCGGGGCGCTTCGTCGCCCCGGGCTGATTTTTCGCTGAAACTTTCCCATGGCTGGCATACTGGCAGCCTTTCCGGGCCTTGGCGCCTGGCTGTCATGAGGAAGTGCGGTGAAAAAAATTGCAGTGTTCGCCGATGTACAAAACCTCTACTACACCGTGCGCCAGGCGTATGGCTGCCACTTCAACTATGCGGCGCTGTGGGCTGATATCAGTTCACGCGGGCAGATCGTCGAGGCCTACGCCTACGCCATCGACCGTGGCGACAGCAAGCAGCAGCAATTCCAGCAGATCCTGCGCAACCTGGGCTTTACGGTAAAACTCAAACCCTACATCCAGCGCGCCGACGGCTCGGCCAAGGGCGACTGGGACGTGGGCATCACCCTGGACATCATGGACGCCGCCGACCACGTTGACGAAGTGGTACTGGCTTCCGGCGACGGTGATTTCGACATGCTGCTCGAACGCATCATCCAAAAGCACGGCGTTGAAGCCGTGGCTTACGGCGTGCCGGGGCTGACGGCCAACTCGCTGATACGCGCCGCCAGCCGTTATGTGCCCATCGAAGGCGCGCTGCTGCTTAAATAAGCGCTCAGGCTCAATCAATAGTTAGACGGAGTTGGAACAGGTTTGGAACGTATAGCGGTCATCGACTTTGAAACCACCGGCATCACCCCGAGCAGTCACTGCCGGGCCACGGAAATCGCGGTGGTTATCCTCGAGCGCGGCCAGATCGTGGACCGCTACCAAAGCCTGATGAATGCAGGCGTGCGCGTGCCGGGCTTTATCGAGCGACTCACCGGCATCAGCAACGCCATGCTGAGCAGCGCGCCACCGGCTGAGCAGGTGATGAATGAAGTGAATGAGTTTGTCGGCACCACGCCACTGCTGGCTCACAACGCCGCGTTCGACCAGAGGTTCTGGGACTTTGAGCTGAGCCTGATCCGTCGCACCCGCCTGCAAAAATTCGCCTGCTCGCTGCTGCTGGCCCGCCGCCTGATGCCGACTGCGCCCAACCACAAGCTCGGCACGCTGAACGCGCTCGCCCAACTGCCCCACACCGGCAAGGCTCACCGGGCGATGGCGGATGCGGAAATGGCGGCTAACCTCACCGCGCACCTGGCCCAGGAACTGCGCGGCACCCACGGCTTGCGCGAACTGTCCCACGACCTGCTGTGCACCTTGCAAAAAGTGCCGGCGGCGAAGATCAACGAACACCTGAAGAAACACCGCGGGTTCTAACTCAAGCGCAGATCAAAATGTGGGAGCTGGCTTGCCTGCGATAGCGGTATATCAGCCAGGTGT
>NZ_VBVZ01000036.1 GCF_005863185.1 Pseudomonas edaphica | reverse complement strand
CTGGCATCGACGCCATGGCCAGCCTCAAGGCCAGCCTCGACGCGCTGCCGACCCCCGATGCCGCCGTGTTGCAACACGCCGCCGGTTGGGTCGGTAAACGCTTCGAAGAAGAAAAACGCCGCCGCGCCGAAATGGGCTTCGACGACATGCTCATCCGCCTCAACGCCGCCCTGCAAGCCGACGGCGGCGAGCGCTTGGCCAATGTGATCCGTGAGCAATTCCCGGTCGCCCTGATCGACGAATTCCAGGACACCGACCCGGTGCAATACAGCATCTTCGACAGCATCTACCGCATCGAAGAAAACCACCTAGACAGTGGCCTGTTCCTGATCGGCGACCCCAAACAGGCCATTTACGCCTTCCGTGGCGCCGACATCTACACCTACCTGCGCGCCCGCCAGTCCACCACCGGCCGCCATCACACCCTGGGCACCAACTTCCGTTCCAGCCACGCGATGGTCGAGGCGGTCAACCATGTGTTCCAGCGTGCCGAGACCGGCCGTGGCGCGTTCCTGTTCCGTGAGCGAAATGGCGACAACCCGGTGCCGTTCCACTCGGTGTTGTCCCAAGGCCGCAAAGAGCAGTTGCAGGTCGATGGCCAAACCTTGCCGGCGATGAACCTCTGGCACCTGCCCACCGATCAGCCGATTTCCAACGCGGTCTATCGCCAACAACTGGCGGCGGCCTGTGCTACGCAAATTGTTGAGTTGCTCAATGGCGGGCAGCAGGGCCGCGCGGGTTTCCTACAACCGGATGGCAGCTTAAAAGGCGTACTCCCGTCAGACATCGCCATCCTGGTGCGCGACGGCAAGGAAGCCCAAGCCGTGCGCGCCGAACTGGCCGCCCGTGGTGTACGCAGCGTTTATCTGTCTGACAAGGATTCGGTGTTCGCCGCCCAGGAAGCCCACGACCTGCTGGCCTGGCTCAAGGCCTGCGCCGAGCCGGACGTCGAGCGCCCACTGCGCGCCGCCCTGGCCTGCGTCACCCTGAACCTGTCACTGGCGGAACTGGAGCGTCTGAACCAGGACGAACTGGCGTGGGAAACCCGCGTGATGCAGTTCCGTGGTTATCGCGCGATCTGGCGTACCCAAGGCGTGCTGCCGATGCTGCGACGCCTGCTGCATGATTTCAAACTGCCGCAAACCCTGATCGCCCGCAGTGACGGCGAACGCGTATTGACCAACCTGTTGCACCTGAGCGAACTGCTGCAACAGGCCGCGTCAGAGCTGGATGGCGAGCAAGCATTGATTCGCCACCTGGCCGAACACCTGGCACTGTCGGGCCAGGCCGGTGAAGAACAGATTCTGCGCCTGGAAAGCGACGAACAACTGGTCAAGGTGGTGACCATCCACAAATCCAAGGGCCTGGAATACGACCTGGTCTTCCTGCCGTTTATCTGCTCGGTCAAGCCGGTGGATGGCAGCCGTTTGCCGCTGCATTACCACGACGAACAGGGCAAATCCCAAGTCAGCCTGCGGCCGACCGCCGAGTTGATTACCCAAGCCGACGACGAGCGCCTGGCCGAAGACCTGCGGTTGTTCTACGTCGCCCTCACGCGTGCCAAACACGCGTGCTGGTTGGGCATTGCCGACCTCAAACGTGGCAATAACAGCAGCTCGGTCTTGCACCTGTCCGCGCTGGGTTATCTGCTCGGTGGCGGTGCCTCGTTGGGCGAATCCGCTGGTCTGGCGCGCTGGCTGCTGGACTTGCAGGAGGGCTGCGCTGCCATCCACTACACCCGCGTGCCCGACGCGCAATACAGCCTGTTCCACCCGCCGCGTAACGAGGCTACCTTGCTGGCACCGTTACTGCCCGCGCGCAAAGCCGCTGAAAACTGGTGGATCGCTTCTTACAGTGCGCTAAGAATTGGCGACAGCATGAGCGCCGCTAATCTAGAAGCACCAGAAAGCCCACAAGCCCAGAAGCTGTTCGACGACGAACGCCTCGACCCCGACGCACCGCGTGAAGTGGCAGCGTCTGGCGGCGACATTCACCGTTTCCCACGTGGCCCTAACCCCGGCACCTTTCTCCATGGTCTGTTGGAATGGGCGGGCGAGGAAGGCTTCAACGTGACGCCCGAGGCCATCGAAAAAGCCGTGGGCGCCCGCTGTAATCGGCGCAACTGGGAAGGCTGGATCGTCACCCTCAGCGGCTGGCTCGGCCATTTGCTGCAAACGCCGCTGCCGGTAGATAACGATCTAGTCGCCCTCAGCAGCCTGCAGCACTACCAGATCGAAATGGAGTTCTGGTTCGCCAGCCACAAAGTCGACGTGCTGGCCCTCGACAAGCTAGTGTGCCAGCACACCCACAACGGCGTGTCCCGAGTGGCCGCCGAACCGGTGCTGCTCAACGGTATGTTCAAGGGTTTTATCGACCTGACGTTCGAACACGACGGCCGTTATTACGTGGCCGACTACAAATCCAACTGGCTCGGCCCTGACAATTCGGCCTACACGCAGGACGCCATGGAACAGTCGATCCTCGAGCATCGGTACGACCTGCAATACGTACTTTACCTGCTGGCCCTGCACCGCCAGCTGAAGGCGCGCCTGCCGGATTACGACTACGACCGCCATGTTGGCGGTGCGCTGTACCTGTTCCTGCGGGGCACCCAGGCCACCAGCCAGGGCGCGTATTTCACCCGGCCGCCACGGGAGCTGATCGAAGGCTTGGACCTGTTGTTCCAGGGCAAACCCATACCGCCCAAGGTTGAGCCCGCCTGGGAACAAGGAGTGCTGCTATGAGCCTGTCGCCCTTACCGCTTGAGGAGCTGCTACCCCTCAGTCGCGCCGCCGACCTGTTGCAGTTGTTGGAACGCTGGGTTGAGCGTGGCTGGCTGCGCGCATTGGACAAAGCCTTCGTCGGCTTCCTCCACGAACTCGACCCGCAGGCCGACCCGCTGGTATTGCTGGCCGCCGCATTGACCAGCCACCAACTGGGCCATGGCCACGTCTGCCTGGACTTGTTCGAAACCCTTAAAGCGCCAGACTTTGCCCTGTCATTGCCCCCCGAAGGCGACCTGCAAACCGGCGCCATGTTGCTGCCCTCGCAATTGCTCGACGGCCTTGATGGCGCCCACTGGTGCCAGGCGCTGGCCGCCAGCCACTTGGTCGCGCTGGCTGTTGATGGCACTGAATCGGCCCAAAGCCGCCCGCTGGTGCTGTCCGGCAAACGCCTGTATTTGCGCCGCTACTGGACCTATGAACGGCGCATCGACATGGCATTACGCCTGCGCCTGGCCACCCTGGAAACCGTCGCCACTGATTTGCCGCAACGCCTGAACACCTTGTTCGATCAAGCGCCGCCGGACGGCGTGATCGACTGGCAAAAACTTGCCTGCGCCCTGGCCACACGCGGTGCCTTCAGCATCGTTACCGGCGGCCCCGGCACGGGTAAAACCACCACTGTAGTGCGCTTGCTCGCGCTGCTGCAGGCCCCGGCGGTAGAGGCCAACAGCCCATTGCGCATCCGCCTCGCCGCGCCCACGGGCAAAGCCGCCGCACGCCTCACCGAATCCATCAGCCAGCAAGTACTCTCGCTGAATGTGCCGGACAGCGTGCGGGAAAAAATCCCCACCCAGGTCACCACGGTTCACCGCCTGCTTGGCAGCCGCCCCGGCACGCGACATTTTCGGCATCACCTCGGCAACCCGTTGCCATTGGATGTGCTGGTGGTGGACGAAGCCTCGATGATCGACCTGGAAATGATGGCCAACCTGCTGGACGCGTTGCCGCCCCACGCACGCCTGGTATTGCTCGGGGACAAAGACCAACTCGCTTCGGTCGAAGCCGGCGCCGTGCTCGGCGACTTATGCCGTGATGCCGAAGCCGGCTGGTACAGCCCCGACACGCGCCAATGGCTGCAAGCGGTCAGCGGCGAAGACCTCAGCGCCAGCGGCCTGCAGGAAGATCTCGATGGCAGTCATCCGCTCGCCCAGCAAGTGGTCATGCTGCGCTATTCGCGACGCTTCGGCGAAGGCAGTGGCATCGGCCAACTGGCGCGTTGGGTTAACCAGCAAAATGCCGAAGAGGCGCGCAGACTGCTTGCCGCGCGCAGCCATAACGACCTGTTCTGCCTCAGCCTCAAGGGCGAACACGATCACGCGCTTGAGCGCCTGGTGCTGGACGGGCAGGGCGACGACGCCCAGGGTTATCGCTATTACCTCAACCTGCTGCACAGCGCGCGCCCGGCCCTCGACACAGCGCGCGAAGACGCCGCCTGGACCCACTGGGCGCAACAACTATTGCAAGCCTTCGACGCCTTCCAACTGCTCTGCGCCGTGCGCAAAGGCCCATGGGGCGTGGAAGGTTTAAACCAGCGCATCACCGCCGCCTTGCGCAAAGTGCGGCTGATCGAAGGCGATGACCAATGGTACGAAGGCCGCCCGGTGTTGATGACGCGCAACGACTACGGCCTGGGCTTGATGAACGGCGACATCGGCATCGCCCTCAAACTGCCCGAAAGCGACGGCGGCCCACAGGTGTTGCGTGTGGCTTTCCCACGCAACGATGGCCAGGGCGGCGTGCGTTTTGTACTGCCCAGCCGTCTGAATGATGTGGAAACCGTGTACGCCATGACCGTGCACAAATCCCAGGGCTCCGAATTCACTCACACGGCGCTGATCCTGCCCGATGCGCTGAACCCGGTGCTGACCAAAGAGCTGATCTACACCGGCATCACCCGCGCCAAACGCTGGTTCAGTTTGATCGAACCGCGAGGCGGGGTGTTTGAAGAAGCGGTGCGGCGCAAGGTCAAACGCCTGAGCGGGTTGATGCTGGAGTTGGATGCCGCCCTCGATAAAACTGACTGATTGGTCATTAAATATTTCTGGTTTAGTTGTCTGATTTTTCTGAAAATATAGCGGGCTTTGATAAACCCCCAGTTCGTGGGGTTTTCCGCCGCTGTGCTATCGTTGCGGCATCACCCTGTAAAATATTTGAGAGAATTGCTGCATGAACGTGGCTGTCTCGCCCACAGAGCGCAGTTTGAGCTGGAGACGCATGTTACTGGTGGCGGTGCTATGCCTGCTCGCCCCGCGTGTATTTGCGCAGACGCCCAGCCTGGCGGATCACCGCGCCCAGGCGGTCACCCAAGTGGTACTCGGCATCCTCAGTTATGCCCGTTGGCCGGTGGAGCCTGCACAACTGCGCTTGTGCATCGTCGGCCCCACCCAATACACCGACGACCTTGTCAAAGGCACCACCCAGGCCACTGGCCGCCCGGTGGTGGTGCAGCGCCTGCTGGCCGATAATCCCGATATCGTCAGTGCCTGCGACGCCATTTACATCGGCAAACTCACCGCCGATGAACGCAGCCGCCTGTTCACCTCATTGATCGGCCACCCGGTGCTCAGCATCAGCGAAGGCGGCGACCAATGCACCGTGGGCAGCCTGTTCTGCCTGCGCGTGGGCGATGAGCAAGTGTCGTTCGAGGTCAACCTGGATTCCGTCGCCCGTAGCGGCGTGCGCATCCACCCCAGTGTGTTGCAACTGTCCCGACGTCGAGCGCCAGCGCCATGAGAACCGCTAAAGCGCGGCCGACCTTGCGTTCGGTCATTGGCCGTGGGCATTTGATCCTGGCACTGGTGGCCGTGACCCTGGCCAGTGTGTCGCTGACCCTGCTCGGTGTGCTGGCGCTGCGGGTGTATGCCGAACACAACCTGCACCTGATCGCGCGCTCCATCAACTACACCGTGGAAGCTGCGGTGGTGTTCGATGACAGTGCCGCCGCCACCGAAGCGCTGAGCCTGATTGCATCGACTGAAGAAGTGGCCCAGGCCGAAGTCTTCGACGCCAACGGCAAGCTGCTGGCGCAATGGGTACGGCCCGAAACCGGCATGCTCTCCAAGGTCGAGCTGGCGGTGGCGCACACCCTGCTCGAACAGCCTATCAGCCAGCCGGTCCTGCACCAGGGCCAGCCCGTCGGCAGCATTCACTTGGTCGGCCATGGCGGCAGCCTGCTGCGCTTTTTGCTCAGTGGCCTGGCCGGGATTCTGATTTGTACCGCGCTCAGCGCCTGGGTTGCGTTGTACCTGGCGCGGCGTCTGTTGCAAGGCATCACCCAACCGCTGCAAAGCCTTGCCGCCGTGGCCCACGCCGCCCGCAGCGAGCGCGATTTCGACCGCCGTGTGCCACCGGCGCAGATCGCCGAACTCGATAGCCTCGGCAGCGACTTCAACGCCTTGCTCGGTGAGATGGAAGCCTGGCAAAGCCACCTGCAAAGTGAAAATGAAACCCTCGCCCACCAAGCCAGCCACGACAGCCTCACCGGCTTGCCCAACCGCGCGTTCTTCGAAGGCCGCCTGATTCGCGCACTGCGCAGCGCCGCCAAGATCAATGAGAAAGTGGCGGTGTTGTTCCTCGACAGCGACCGCTTCAAAGACATCAACGACAACTTTGGCCACGCCGCCGGCGATGCCGTGCTGGTCGCCGTCGCCGAACGCGTGCGTGCGCAGCTGCGTGAGGATGACCTGGTGGCGCGCCTGGGCGGTGATGAATTCGCGATCCTGCTGGCGCCGCTGCACAAGGCCGAGGATGCCCAGCGCATTGCCGACAAGATCATTGCCAGCATGGACAAACCAATCCCGTTGCCCGGCAATACCCAGGTGCTGACCTCCCTCAGTATCGGCATCGCCATCTACCCCGATCATGGCGCCACTCCCGGCACCCTGCTTAATGCCGCCGACGCGGCCATGTACCAAGCCAAGCGGCTGTCTCAAGGCGGCCAGCAAACGGCGGAGGCGGAGCCTACCGCTGCCAACGTTCAACACAGGAGTTGATCCCTTGTTCTCGAAAACGCGTGTTCTGTTTATCACTTTACTGGTGGCCTTCCTGGCCCTCGGCGGCTGCCAGACGCCGCCGCCCAAAGGCCTGACCCCGGCGCAAGTCGCGGTCCTCAAACAACAAGGCTTTGAACTCACCGACGAAGGCTGGGCCTTCGGGTTATCCGGCAAAGTGCTGTTCGGCAGCGACGTCGAAAGCCTCAACAAAGCCAGCACCGACATCGTCGAACGCATCGGCAAAGCCCTGACGGGCGCCGGTATCGACCGCGTGCGCGTAGACGGCCACACCGACGCCTCGGGCAAAGAAACCTACAACCAGCAACTGTCCCTGCGCCGCGCCAAAAGCGTGGGCAAGGTGCTGACCAGCGTGGGCATGAAAGAAGAAAACATCCAACTGCGCGGCCTGGGCAGCAGCGAACCGGTGGCGTCAAACACCACCGTGGCAGGCCGCACCGAGAACCGGCGCGTGTCGATCGTCGTGATTGCCGACTAAGCACCACACTCAGTTCCAAAGTGGCAATGCGGACAACTGTGGGAGCTGGCTTGCCTGCGATAGCGGTGTATCAGCAGTAGATAAGCTGCCTGACCCACCGCCATCGCGGGCAAGCCAGCTCCCACACTTATTTGTGCCAGACCTGAATCCTGTGCCCGCCGTAGTTCAAGTGTGGGAGCTGGCTTGCCCGCGATGGCGGTGGTTCAGACAATGATTTACTCACTGACCCTCCGCTTTCGCGAGCAAGCCCGCTCCCACATTTTGTTTTGCAGTGTGCTTGCTGGCGTGTTCGCTTAGCTGCTCGGCGTCATCGCTTGCGTCAGGTCATCCACCACGGCTTTGCCCATCTCACACAGGTAGTGTGCGGCCCAGGCGTATTGTTCGCCGCGTACATCCATGGCGGCTTCCATGGCGAGTTTTTTGGAGTAGAACAGCAGGGTGGACGCATGTTCCAGGGCTTGCTCGATGGGCATGCCGGAGTTGACGCGGAACAGCGGTTTTTGGTTTTCGCCGTAGTCGCCGAAGGTGACAACGCCGAGGGTGGTGATAGAGGACAGCGGTGGATCGGGGACGATTTTTGACATGATGTTTCCCAAATTTGCAGTAGGGGTCACCACGGCATGTCGCTAAACATGAAGAGGTGGCAGCTGTACACGGGTTAGCGAACCGGTAAATTTGGGAACCCGGCAGACCCGAAGGTCTCCCGCGTACAGCCGCCATAAAACGGTAAAGACAGGCAAGAAGCCTGGCAATACTTTGGCATCACATCCCAACTAATCCGAGTCGCTAAACCCGATCGCTGATGAGCAGCGAAGTCAGGAGGCTAGTGACCCAAACGGTAAGGCGCAATAGGGTAGAGAGTCTCTAGGAAATGTCCTGCAAATTAAAGCGAATCTTCGCTGATGGCCTTTTAATTCGCAGGACCACAACCTCCGCGTTTCTTTGCTAAGCGACGCGTATTCCTACTTCGCTTGCTCTTCTCACCAAGCAGTATCACTATAGGCATAACCGCACCTTTTTGTGCGGTGACAGTGAGATCCACATCGTCCATTTTTTCTAAGAGAGTCTGATAGGTCGATGGTTAAATAAGCATGGTTGCCATCAGTTTGTTCCACCTTGCCCCTGAGTTCTTTCGAGCAGTTGCGCTTATGTCTATAAAAAAGCAAGCCAGCCCTCGAGGTTTTCAGGGGCAAGCCTATTGTCACTTGACCTTAAGTGGGAGAGGCACTCTTAAAACTCAATCGAGTAGAAGATACAAGTAAATCAAGTGCGGTGGATGTATCTTGGAATACTTGCATACTTACCTGGTCTCCTTTATTTAAAGAAAGTTCAACGGTTAAGCCGAGGTAAGTGTTGTTTCCACCTCCGGTAGCATTTTTAGATTCATTCATTACCTCCACGCCATTCACGTTGACTCTAATTAATCTTGTGCCAATTGAGTTGGCAGTAAAGTTGGCGTTGGCAGTTACCGTGTACCTATTGGTGATAGGGGCGGTGATGTAAGTTGCGTGTGTTGGATCGTGTAGGGCGCTTGGATCAAAAATGGCCGCAGTGAAATCGACATCGGTCAGCACGCCCTGAGTAATTGATTGCTTAGTATTTAGACCTATCACACAACTGAAGTGCTCTTGTTGTGGAATGGCTTCGATATCATCTTGGAAGATGTTGCCTTCAGCGTGAAAGTTATAGGCGTTCATGTTGTCAAGGCCGAATTTAATATAAGGGCGGCCACTGGATGCAGCGTAATTCCCATACCCTTTAAAGCCAGATGAACGCACATTCAGCTTCTGCTTACCAGCAACAGAAGACGTGAACGTAGCAAAGATGTTAGTGATGGTGAAGTTTTTATCGCTGACTCTGTTGAATGAGCAAGAGTCTATATTGTGAACGCAATGGTTAGGGTTTAAAGTAGCATCCGGTGCATTGCTCGCGCTTACCCACACATCAGCAATACCATTGTTCTGCTCAAAGTAGACGCCGTTAAGGTTAGCACCTACGCCACCTTGCACACCGCAGTCCTGGAACAATAGGCCGAAACCTTTACCGTCTCCATCGATTCCGTTACCTTCTATATCCCCGCCGTAGAAGTTAATGCAAGAACCTTTAACAAAGGCGGCACCATACGTTTTATTGCCAGCAATTTGGCAGCCAATAAAGTCAAGTCCATTGGGGGCTGTACTATTGATAAGCCTAGGGCTACGCTGTTCAGCAATAAGCCCTCTGTTATTCCAATGGATAATAATTTTTTGAAATGAAGAGAAGTCCGCATCCAGAAGCTTTAAACCAAAATCCAGCAGGGTGAGTTCAATGTCTTGCATGAAAATATGCTGGCAAGTGTCTTGGTAAAAGCCAATAGATCCAGATACCTGATTGCCCTTAATGGCGAATCCGGAAAATACTTGAAACATTTGCGATGGGATTGCTCCAGAACCGGTGCCGCCAGTAACCTTTATACAAGCGTCGGTGCCCGTAAATTCAAAGCGGCACGTTTGGATGCCGCTTCCGCGCATATCGATTTTGCGGGTGTCAGTGAATTCGGTGGAACCACTAAGATCAAAGTTTAGAGTTTTGCTAATAAGGTATTTGCCGGAAGGGATACGGATTTCAATACCGGCTGTTATTGCAGCGTTAATGCAGTTTTGAAATGCAACTGTATCGTCTGTTTTTCCATCACCTTTGCAACCGAACTGACGTGGATTGTAGAAAGGAAGACTCGACGCTTTCCACCGTCCACCATCGGTTGGATTAACCAGGATTGTTCCTCCATTATCAGCGGAAACAGTATCGGTTGGATCCAGTTGATAATCTACGCCACCGCCACCCGTAAAGGAAGTCGTACCATAGTCAAATGTACGAGCGTACGGTGCGCCGGTATTAGACAATTGGCGAATAGCAGTTGCGCTTTTACTGGGCAGAATGACATTTAGTGACTCTGAAGTTCCTGGGGTGCCTTGTGGTTCTAGGGAGCCTGGTTCTCCATTTGGAGAAAAAACAGATGAATCTGTCATGCTATACATCCTGTAGTAATTTGATATTGAATATAAAGCAACCTTTCTTGAGTAAACAAGAAGAAAGCTCGTTATGTGTCACCTATATATTGCTTCGAGCAAGATCAACTGCGCACCTCAGTCCGAAAACTTCATCTCCCTTGTCGTTCCCATCAACAACCCCGCGTTCTGCTCCGTCACTTCCCTGATGTAATCCCACAACAGCGTAATCCGCTTCAGCTTCCGCAAATCCTCCCGGCAATACATCCAAAACTGCCGCGTTATCGCAATCTGCTCGCCCAGCACCGGCAACAACCGTGGATCCTGCGCCGCCAGAAAGCACGGCAAAATAGCCATCGACCGGCCCTGCTGCGCCGCCACGTACTGCGCGATCACGCTGGTACTGCGCAAACTCGCGCTGGCGCCGGGCACCACGTTTGCCAGGTACAACAGCTCCGAACTGAACGCCAGATCATCCACATAGCTGATAAATGGATGCTCGGCCAAATCTGCCGGTTTGCGGATCGGCGGGTGTTGGTCGAGGTAGTCCTGGGTCGCGTACAGCTGCAGCTTGTAGTCGCACAGTTTGCAGCACACATACGGCCCGTGTTCCGGGCGTTCCAGGGCGATCACTATGTCGGCTTCGCGCTTGGACAGGCTGATGAAGTGGGGCAGGGGCAAAATATCCACCGAGATTGCCGGGTAAGTGTCGACAAAGTGGCTGAGCTGCGGCGTGACAAAAAAGCTGCCGAAACCTTCGGTGCAGCCCATGCGCACATGGCCGGACAGCGCCACGCCAGAGCCGGACACCTGCTCGCAGGCCATGTGCAGCGTGCTTTCGATGGACTCCGCATACCCCAGCAAACGCTGGCCTTCGGTGGTGAGCACGAAGCCGTTGGTCCGGGATTTTTCGAACAGCAATGTGCCGAGCGACACTTCCAACGAACTGATGCGCCGCGACACGGTGGTGTAGTCCACCGCCAGGCGCTTGGCGGCGACGCTGGCCTTGCGGGTGCGGGCCACTTCGAGGAAAAACTTCAGGTCATCCCAGTTCAGGGAGCCCAATGACGTGATGTTTTTTTGCATATTGGACCGGCTTTTATGTGCGTTCTTATTAGAGATTTGCACATCTATACTCCAAAAACAGTCCGAACGCCTCATTCTTCAAGGCGATTCAACGCCTTGGTTCTCTGCACAAATATAAGATTTGGAGACCACATGAACGCTTCTGCCGATATTTCCGTGCAACAGGTCAAGTTGCTGATCAAGGGTGAATGGGTCGAATCCAAGACCACCCACTGGCAAGACATCGTCAACCCGGCCACTCAAGAGGTGCTGGCCAAAGTCCCTTTCGCCACCGCCGATGAAGTCAACGCCGCCATCGACGCTGCCCATCAAGCTTTTCAAACCTGGAAGCTCACGCCGATCGGCGCACGCATGCGCATCATGCTCAAGCTGCAAGCCTTGATCCGCGAACATTCCAAGCGCATCGCCGTAGTCCTGAGCGCCGAGCAGGGTAAGACCATTGCCGACGCCGAAGGCGATATTTTCCGTGGCCTGGAAGTGGTCGAACACGCGTGTTCTATCGGCACCTTGCAGATGGGCGAGTTCGCTGAAAACGTCGCCGGTGGCGTCGACACCTACACCCTGCGCCAGCCGATCGGCGTGTGCGCAGGCATCACTCCGTTCAACTTCCCGGCGATGATTCCACTGTGGATGTTCCCGATGGCGATTGCCTGCGGTAACACTTTCGTGCTCAAACCGTCCGAACAAGACCCTCTGTCGACGATGCTGCTGGTAGAGCTGGCGCTGGAAGCCGGTGTGCCGGCCGGCGTGCTCAACGTGGTGCACGGCGGCAAGGATGTGGTGGATGCGCTGTGCACCCATAAAGATATCAAGGCAGTTTCTTTCGTCGGTTCGACCGCCGTTGGTACCCACGTGTACGACCTGGCCGGTAAACACGGCAAGCGCGTGCAGTCGATGATGGGCGCCAAGAACCACGCCGTGGTGCTGCCGGACGCCAACCGCGAACACACCTTGAATGCCCTGGTCGGTGCCGGTTTCGGCGCGGCAGGCCAGCGTTGCATGGCCACCTCGGTGGTGGTGCTGGTGGGCGCGGCCAAGCAGTGGCTGCCGGATTTGAAAGCGCTGGCGCAAAAACTCAAGGTTAACGCCGGCAGTGAAGCGGGCACGGATGTCGGCCCGGTGATCTCCAAACGCGCCAAGGCCCGCATTCTGGAACTGATCGAAAGCGGCGTGAAAGAAGGCGCCAAGCTGGAGCTGGACGGCCGCGACATCAAGGTGCCGGGCTTCGAACACGGCAACTTCGTCGGCCCGACCCTGTTCTCGGGCGTGACCACTGACATGCAGATCTACACCCAGGAAATCTTCGGCCCGGTGCTGGTGGTGCTGGAAGTCGCCACGCTGGATGAGGCCATCGCGCTGGTCAACGCCAACCCGTTCGGCAACGGCACTGGCCTGTTCACCCAAAGCGGTGCGGCCGCGCGTAAGTTCCAGAGCGAAATCGATGTAGGCCAGGTCGGTATCAACATCCCGATTCCGGTGCCAGTGCCGTTCTTCAGCTTCACCGGTTCGCGCGGTTCCAAGCTCGGCGACCTCGGCCCGTACGGCAAGCAAGTGGTGCAGTTCTACACCCAGACCAAAACCGTCACCAGCCGCTGGTTCGACGACGACACGGTCAACGATGGCGTCAACACCACCATCAACCTGCGCTGATTTGGGGAGACGATCATGAAGATTGCATTTATCGGCCTGGGCAACATGGGCGCGCCCATGGCCCGCAACCTGATCAAGGCTGGCCATGCGCTGAACCTGTTTGATTTGAACCAGACAGTGCTCAAGGAGTTGGCCGAACTGGGCGGCACCATCAGCGACTCGCCGCGTGATGCGGCCAGCGGCGCGGAGCTGGTGATTACCATGCTGCCGGCCGCTGCCCATGTGCGCAGCGTGTGGCTGAATGAAGATGGCGTGCTTGCTGGCATCGGCAAAGGCGTGCCGGCGGTGGATTGCAGCACCATTGACCCGCAAACTATTCGCGATGTGTCCACGGCGGCGGCAAAACAAGGCGTGGTGGTGGCCGACGCACCCGTCTCCGGCGGCACGGGTGGCGCGCAAGCCGGGACGCTGACCTTCATGGTCGGCGCTACCCCGGAACTGTTCGCCACCCTGCAACCGGTGCTGGCGCAGATGGGCCGCAATATCGTGCATTGTGGCGATGTCGGCACCGGCCAGATCGCCAAGATCTGCAACAACCTGTTGCTCGGCATCAGCATGGTCGGCGTCAGCGAGGCCATGGCCCTGGGCGATGCGCTGGGCATCGACACGCAAGTGCTGGCCGGGATTATCAACAGCTCCACCGGGCGCTGCTGGAGTTCCGACACTTACAACCCATGGCCGGGCGTGATTGAAACTGCGCCGTCGTCCCGTGGCTATACCGGTGGTTTCGGCGCCGACCTGATGCTCAAGGACCTGGGGCTGGCCACCGAAGCCGCACGCCAGGCCAAGCAACCGGTGATCCTCGGCGCCGTGGCCCAGCAGTTGTATCAATCAATGAGTCAGCGTGGGGAAGGGGGTAAAGACTTCTCGGCGATCATCAACAGCTATCGCAAACCCAAGTAGGGGCGTTTCCGAGAGCCCGCGTCGGGCGGGCTCTCGGGTTTTTGCCGGTTACCACAGTGGCTTTTCGTAGCTGACGATCAAGCGTGTTTCGTCTATATCGCTTTCAAAGTTGGAGCGCATCATTGCGTTGCGTAAGCGGACTTTGACGTTTTTCAGGGTCGGATTCTGGAAGGCATAGCTCACATCGATATCCCGTTCCCACTCACGCCCGTCCGAACGGCCCGGCCCTCGGTCGACGTTGCTGCCCGATGCATAGCGCGTGAACATGGAAAGGCCGGGAACGCCCAGCGCGGTGAAGTCGTAGTCGTAGCGTACTTGCCAGGATTTTTCATCCTTATTGGCGAAGTCGCTGTACTGCAGAAAATTCACCAGTGTGGGATAGCTTCCTCTTACAGCTGCGTGGCCTGTGTTGCCTGACATGGTTTGGTAGGCCCCACCCAATTTATGCGCCCCCCATGCGTAGGTCAGCATCGCACCCACTGCGGTGTTGTCGATGTTGGTTTGGCCGTTATCGAGAGAGCGCGTGTAACGCAATTCACTTTTCAGGCTTTGGTCCTCGGCAACTGGATAGGTATGTTGAAGGCTGCCCGCGTGCTGGGTGTAGAGGTTGTCCAGCGTGCTGTAGTAGTAGCTGGCGGTGAGTTGTTTGTTGACGGCGTAACTACCGCCTGCAAAGTCGAATGCATTCGATTGATTCTTCCCACGAACCACGATATTCCTGCGTGCGCCGGTGGCGACCGCCAACGCTTCATAGTTGGTTGAGTCGACCTGGTTGACGTGGGTAATTCTGCCCACGTCCAGCGTCAGGTCTTTGAGTTCCTGGGAGCGCAGGTGCGCGCCCTTGAAAAGCTGCGGCTGCAAGCGGCCGACGTTTTTTTCCAGTATCGGTAGCGCTGGTGGGGCCAGCGCACCGATTTTCAGCGTCGTTTGGGAAGCCCTGAATTTTGCCGTAAAAGCGGCTTCGCCATAGCTGTCTTCGGCTTTGCCGGATTGACGCACCGGCAATAAGCCGGAGCGGGTTCGGTCTGCACTTGAATCAAGCTTGAAGCCCGCCATGGCGAGGACATCGACGCCAACACCCACGGTGCCTTCGGTGTACCCGGACTCAATTTGCAACGCGAAACCTTGTGCCCATTCTTCGCGCTTGGACTGCGTGGCATTGGGCTCACGGTAGTCACGGTTGAAGTAAAAGTTCTTCAGCTCAAGCTTGCCGGTGCTGTCACTGATGAAGTCAGCGAGGGCAGAGGGTGCGAGAAAAACACAGATGTTTAACACACATACTTTGGTCAGGACGTTCAATTGGGCAGCCTGCGTGAGTGGGAAGACTCATCGCAGGGTGCTTTAAAGGGGCCGGACTCACGCTAGGGAAAAACTGAAGCAGGCCAAGGATTTATCTGATGCTGCTTATGCAAACACAAAATACTTACGCACGGTCTCGACCACTTCCCACGTGCCCTTCATACCGGGTTCCACCACAAAGATATCCCCAGCCCGCAAGTGAATCGGCTCCATGCCTTCTGGTGTGATCACGCAGTAGCCTTCCTGGAAGTGGCAATATTCCCACTTTACGTATTCCACGTACCACTTGCCCGGCGTGCAGATCCAGGTGCCCATGATCTTGCTGCCGTCTTCGCTGGTGTAGGCGTTGAGGTTGACGGTGTGCGGGTCGCCCTCGAGCTTTTCCCATTTGCAGGCATCCAGGACAGGTAGCGGGTGGGTGTCACGCAGTACGGTGATGGGCTTGGACATGATGGCTCCGAGGCAGGGAAGGGAAAGATGAACCCTAAGGCCTTGGGCGTTGTGTCAGTGGTCTGAACTCGACATCGGGATGCCCAGAAGCGCAGCCGAATGCGATCTCTCAGACACTGTGCAGTCCATGTGGGAGCGGGCTTGCCCGCGATAGCGGAGTGTCAGGTACTGGAGATGCAGCTGTGCCGCCGTCATCGCGGGCAAGCCCGGCTCCCACAGGGAAAGGAGGCGCTCTTGAGTGATAGGTTTGTGCGGTAAAGCGCTATTTCCCCGCAGTAACTGCGAAAAATTTCCCGTGTTGCGCAGGAATTAGCAAGAAAATGCACGGCTGGCCCTCGTATCATTCACCCAAGAACGAGTGAGAGCCTTGCAATGAACCCAATAAAAACGTGGTGGGATATCAGCCCGCCCTTGAGCACGGCGACGCCGACCTGGCCGGGCGATACGCCGTTCCAGGAAGAGCGCGTGTGGCAGTTTGGCCCGGAGTGCCCGGTGAATGTGGGCCGCGTGACGTTTTCGCCGCACACTGGCGCCCATGTGGACGCGCCGCTGCATTACAGCGCCGACGGTGCGCCGATCGGCGAGGTGTCGCTGGATGTGTACATGGGCCCGTGCCGGGTGTTGCATTGCCTGGGCAGCGGCGCGCTGGTGCAGCCGCATCAGTTGCAAGGGCGTGTGGATAACTTGCCTGAGCGTGTGCTACTGCGCACTTATCCACAAGCACCGCTGACCGAGTGGGACTCGAACTTCACCGCCATCGCACCACAAACCATTGAGCTGCTCGCCAGCCTGGGCGTGCGTCTGATCGGTATCGACACACCGTCCCTGGACCCGCAACAGTCCAAGACCATGGATTCGCACAACGCCGTGGCCCGCCATGGCATGGCGATTCTCGAAGGCATCGTGCTTGATGATGTACCGGAGGGCGACTATGAGTTGATCGCGCTGCCGTTGCGTTTTGCCAACCTGGACGCCAGCCCCGTCCGTGCCATTCTCCGCCCGCTCAAGGAGCCCACGCGATGAGCCAGTGTCCCTTTTCACCTGATTACCAGCCGCCGGAAGAATGGCATAACGCCGAACTGAATTTTTCCGAGTCCATGAGCTACGGCGACTACCTGGACCTGGGCAAAGTCCTCAGCGCCCAGCACCCGCTGTCGCCCGATCACAACGAAATGCTCTTTATCATCCAGCACCAGACTTCAGAGCTGTGGATGAAACTGATGCTCCACGAACTCAAGGCCGCCCGCGAGCACGTGCGCCTGGGCGAGTTGCCGCCGGCATTCAAGATGCTGGCGCGAGTGTCACGGATCTTCGATCAACTGGTGCATGCCTGGGCCGTGCTGGCGACCATGACGCCGTCGGAGTACAAGGCGATTCGCCCGTTTCTGGGGCAGTCGTCGGGGTTCCAGTCGTTCCAGTACCGTGAGATCGAATTTATCCTTGGCAATAAAAGCGCAGCGCTGTTGCGGCCGCACGCGCATCGGCCAGAATTGTTGAACGAGTTGAAAGTGGCGATTGCCACGCCGTCGCTGTACGACGAGGCGATTAATCTGATGGTTAAAGCCGGGTTGGCGATTGACCCCAAGCGCGCCGAACGCGACCCGACGGCGGCCACGGTTCACGATGAGTCCGTGGAGGCGGCGTGGCGCGAGGTGTATCGCGACCCGAGTCGGTATTGGGATTTGTATCAGTTGGCCGAGAAGTTTATCGACCTGGAAGACTCATTCCGCCAGTGGCGCTTTCGGCATGTGACTACGGTGGAGCGCATCATTGGCTTCCAGCCCGGCACCGGTGGCACCGAAGGCGTGGGTTATTTGCGCAAGATGCTCGACACCGTGCTGTTCCCCGAACTGTGGCGAGTGCGTTCCACGCTCTAAACAAAAAGCCCCGGAATCCCGGGGCTGATCGTTCCCACGCTCTGCGTGGGAATGCCGCTTTGGACGCTCTGCGTCCGCTTCATGTGGGAGCTGGCTTGCCTGCGATAGCGGTCTGTCAGCCAGCTCATCCACTGACTGACCCACCGCCATCGCGGGCAAGCCCGGCTCCCACAGGGATCACCGTGCGTTCACTACCGCGTTGCTTTTTCTAATCCGCAACCGGTAGGCAATGTAGATAATCCCCACCCAAACCGGCATCGCATACACCGAGTTGTTAATCCCCGGAATCGCCAGCATCACGCTGATGATCATCACCATGAACGCCAGGCACAGGTAGTTGCTGAACGGGAACCAGAAGGTCTTGAACGACGGCGTCACGCCTTGCTCGCCCATGGCCTTGCGGAACTTGATGTGGGTGAGGCTGATCAGTGCCCAGTTGATCATCAGCGAGGCAACCACCAGCGCAAACAGCAGTTCCAGCGCACTGTGCGGCGCGACGTAGTTGACCACCACGCACAGCATCGTCACCAGCGCCGAAATGGCCAGGGCGCGAATCGGCACGCCTTGTTTGTTGAGTTTCATCAGCGCTTTGGGCGCATCGCCTTGCTCGGCCAGGCCGAACAGCATGCGGCTGTTGCAGTACACGCCGCTGTTGTACACCGACAGCGCCGCGGTCAGCACCACGAAGTTGAGGATGTGTGCGGCGGTGTCGTTACCGATCAGCGAGAAGATCTGTACAAACGGGCTGCCGCTGTAGGCATCGCCCGACGCGCCGAGGGTTTGCAGCAGTTGGTCCCACGGGTACAGCGACAGCAGCACGGTCAGCGCGCCGACGTAGAAAATCAGGATGCGGTAGACCACCTGGTTGATGGCCTTGGGGATCACTTTGCGCGGCTCGCTGGCCTCGGCTGCGGTGATACCCACCAGCTCCAGGCCGCCGAACGAGAACATGATGAAGGCCATGGACATCAACAGCCCCATGCCGCCATTGGGGAAGAACCCGCCGTGGCTCCACAGGTTGCTCACCGAGGCTTGCGGGCCACCGGTGCCGCTGAACAGCAGGTAACAGCCGAGCACGATCATGCCGACAATCGCCACCACCTTGATGATCGCGAACCAGAACTCGGCTTCACCGAAGAACTTCACGTTGAGGGTGTTGATCAGGTTGACCGCGACAAAGAACACCAGCGCGCTGACCCAGGTCGGAATCTCCGGCCACCAGAACTGGATGTATTTGCCCACGGCTGTCAGTTCGGCCATGCCCACCAGCACGTAAAGTACCCAGTAGTTCCAGCCGGCCAGAAAGCCTGCGTAGCCGCCCCAGTATTTGTGGGCGAAGTGGCTGAAGGAGCCGGCCACCGGCTCTTCGACGATCATCTCGCCAAGCTGGCGCATGATCAGGAACGCGATGAAACCGGCAATCGCGTAGCCCAGGATCATCGACGGCCCCGCCGACTTGAGCACCCCGGCCGAGCCAAGGAACAACCCTGTGCCAATCGCGCCTCCCAAGGCGATCAGCTGAATGTGCCGGTTCTTCAGGCCACGCTTGAGGCCCACCGGGTTAACCATGTCATCCGCCATTAACATTCCCTTCTACTTGTTTTTCTTGAGGGTGAGTGCACGCCGCATCAGCCCCTCAGAACTGCTGAGGGTCAGATATTACTCTGCGTAAACTTTTCGTAATACAGCTGAACGCCATCAAGTGCCTGATCCGCCAGCCATTGTTGGATGGATTCGACCATTGGAGGGGGGCCGCATACGTACATATCGGCCGAACTGTCCCGCAATTCGGCCAGGTCGAAATGTTCGGTGAGGTAACCGCGTTTGCCAGGCCACTCGGGTGACGGGGCGCTGAGCACTTCGGTGTAGCGAAAGTCGGGGATTGTCGAGGTGTAGGCTTCGATGCGTTGTGCTTCGCACAAGTCCTCGGCCCCGCGCACGCCGTAATACAAGTGGACCGGCTGGTTGCAGCCGTTGGCAGCCAGCTCATCGAGCATGCCCAGCAAGGCCGACAAGCCAGTGCCGCCGGCCACCAGTATCAGCGGCCGGGTGACATGCCTGAGGTAGAAGGCACCCAATGGCGCCTCCATCAGCACTTGATCACCGACCTGGCAGCGCTCGCGCAGGTAGTTGCTCATGACGCCATCGGGCAGCAGGCGCACCAGAAACTGCAGTTGATTGCCCGATCGGTTGGCGAAGGAGTACGAACGCCAACTGTCGGTGCCGGGCACCGCCAGGCGGGCGTATTGGCCGGGCAGGAAGTCCAGCGGGTTGTCCAGGGTCACCTGCAAAATCGCCGTGCTGGCCGACACCTGCTGCACTTCGCTGACCTTGCCGCGCACGTGTACCGGCCCCGGCGCGTTGCACAGGCTCGAATCAAAATCGAAGTAGAACGTAGCGTCGGACTGCACCCGCGTCTGGCAACTGAGCATCTTGCGTTGCTTGAGGTCGAGGCTGGAGAGGGCTTCGTCGTCGACATAATCCTGGGTGTAATCGCCGGACTCGCAACGACCCTGGCAGGTGCCGCACACGCCTTCGCGGCAATCGAGCGGGATCTTGATGCCGTTGCGCAATGCCGCATCCAGCAGGATTTCATTCGCGCCTACCGGGAAAAACAGGGTCTTGCCGTCGGCAAAACTGAAGGCCACTTTGTGATTCATCCGCATAACTCCGCGTATCTGATTTTTGTGGCTGACCCGTGAGCTTTTGTGGCGACCGGGCTTGTTGTGGCGAGCGGGCTTGCCCCGCGTTGGGGCGCGAA
>NZ_VBVZ01000369.1 GCF_005863185.1 Pseudomonas edaphica | reverse complement strand
GGTGCAGTCGTTGAGCCGCAACCTGTCGTTGGTGTTCTGGATTATTGCCGGGCTGGCGTTGGTCGGGGCGTTTGCAGCGATCTTCGCCGGGGCGCTGGCGGCTGTCGCGCGCAAGCGGCGGGAATTGTCGGTGTTGCGCCTGTTGGGGTTTTCCACCGGCGCACTGTTGTTGTTTGTGGTGTTGCAGGCGCTCTACAGCGCAGGGTTTGCCGCCGTGCTAAGCGCCGGGCTGTATGGCCTGGCCGAGGCTGCTTTGAATAAACTATTTGTGCAAGGGGCGGGCGAATATGCCAGTCACCTGCTGGCGCGTCACTACGTCCTGGCCCTGGTTGCAATCCTCGGCGTCAGCGCCGTGGCGGCGGCCTGTGGCGGTTGGCGAGTGGCGCGGATCCAGGCTTCTGAAGGAATCAGAGATGTATAAGTTACTGGGCGCCTGTGTGGCGCTGAGCCTGGCCTCGTTGGCCTGGGCCGATGAAGCGAGTGACAAACTGGATAACCCCAAGCCGTTGCCGGATGATGTGAGCCTGCCGCTGCCCTGCGAAGGCAACATGGTGTTCCGCTACGCCTACGTGCTGGCCCAAGGCACGCTGGATGACCGCGAGATCAGCCTCGGTTACCCCTTTGCCGAAGGCGAGGCGGGTTATCAGCAATCGTTTATTTCCGGCTACCGCCGCGACTTTATCAACGGCCAGTTCACGCTCAAGGATCTGCCCAAGGACTGGAACAAAGTCATCGCGCCGTTGATGCCGAAAACCGACGCCAAAACTCCGCTCAAGCCGATGCTGTATTTCATCGGCAAGTACGAAGTGACTGCCCGCCAGTATGCGCAGGTGATGTCCCAGGCGCAGTCGCTGGCCAGCGGCGAACCGGCTCCAGCCTGTGATGCGCCGACCGGCATGGCCGCACGTTTGCCCAAGGTAAAACTATCGCGTTTCGAAGCTGAACGTTTCTCGGCGGTGTACAGCGCCTGGCTGATGAAATACCACCGTGAGCTGCTGCCGGTGAGCGGCCGCGGTTCTTCGGCCGACGACGGCGGCCTGGGTTTTGTGCGCCTGCCCACCGAAGTGGAATGGGAATACGCCGCACGCGGTGGCCAGGCGGTGAGCCGTCAGGAACTGGAAGGGCGACTGTTCCCGCGCCGCGTCGACGGCAGCGAGAGCGACGGCCCGCTGGGTGATTACGCGGTGTTCAACCAGGTTGCCGGCGGCACCGGTCAGGCTGCGCGCTTGATGCCCATCGGCACCAAATTGCCCAACCCGATCGGCCTGTTTGACGTGATCGGCAACGCAGCGGAAATGGTCCAGGAATCGTTCCAGCTGGTGCATGCCGGGCGCCGCCAGGGCACCTACGGGGGCTTTGTGGTCAAGGGCGGCAACTACCTGGAAGGCGAGGGCACGCTGTTTACCGGCATGCGCCGTGAGTACCCGTTGTTCGCTGCCGATGGCACTGAGCAAAGCAACGAAACCACCGGTTTTCGCGTGGCGATCGGTGCGTTGTCGGCGCCGCGCTCGCGCTACAAGGAGCTGTTCGCCCAGTGGCAGAAAGAAGGCCGCCTGGCGTCGCTGACTGACGCCATCGATGACGCCCAGGACCCGACCAAGCGCCTGGACAGCATCATTGCGGCCAGTGTCGACCCCAAGCTGCAAGCCGAACTCGGCCTGGTCAACGAAGAGCTCAAACGCAACGTTTCATTGATCGCCCAGCAGCGCGAAGAGGCCGCGGGCAACCTGATCCAGTCGGCCGCGTTGGTGGCCGAGACCATCAGCAATTACAACATCCGCCTGGCCAACTTGCAGAAGAGCCGACAACAGGCCAAAGACAATAAGGATGAGGCCAGCGCGCAGCTGTTCGACATGGCCATCACCAATGGCCGCAGCGCCCTCGACGGCGCAGTGGCGATTTACATCGACAACCTGGCCACCGGCACGCGCTACACCGATGCGGTGATCCAGGCCCAGTTTCAAAGGATCAAGGAAGAGTTGGATCGCAAGCCAGTGCTCGGCAAGAGCCTGGTGACGCGCGCGACACTGTTCGTTCGCCATGTCGGCAACTACCGCAAGCAACAGCGGGCCGACCCGGCAACGATCTTGAAGGAATTGCTCGCAGCGAGCGGTCAGCGGTCTTGACCGCTGGTTGTATGGCGAGCTTGGAAAGGACTCAGGCGGCGGTGGGCCGTGCTGGGCAAGTCAAACTTAAAAGAGAACACACCTATGCTTTTTTCCCGTAAGGCGGTTTCCAAGCGTCACCTGCTGCTGATCGCAGCTGGTTTCAGCACCGTGTTGACAGGTTGCGCCACGTCGCCGGCTTCCAAGGTCGCGTCGAGCACCAAGGTCGAGTACTACCCCAACTGCTACGAGCCGGTGCAGCACTTGCGTGCAACCGATTCGAACATGACCAAGTCGGTCGTCACCGGTGCGGCGCTTGGCGCAGCCGGCGGTGCATTGCTGGGCGCGCTGACCGGCGACTCCGACAAGCGTGGCCGTAATGCCGCCATCGGTGCAGCGGGCGGCGCCCTGGCGGGTGGCGCAGCGGGTTACTACACCGAGCGTCAGAAGCAGATCACCGATGACAACCAGCGCATCGCGTCCTACTCCACCGACTTCAATAAAAGCGCGTCCGACATCGACCGCAGCACGGCCTACGCCAAGGCGTCCCAGCAGTGCTATCAGAGCGCATTCACCAAGCTGGTGGCCGACCGCAAGGCCAAGACCGTCAACGACACTGAAGGCCGCAAGCGCCTGGCGGAAATCGTGGCTGGCTTGAAAGAGTCCAATGACCTGATCGTTGCAGTGAACGGCAAGGCCAGCGAAGACTTGAACAACTACACCCAGGCTTACGAGCAAGACCTGAAACAAGTGGGTGTGCAGCGTGCTGACGTAGTGACCGTGGCCCAGGCCGACACGACGCCGCAGGTGGTGCCGGCGAAGAAAGGCAAGACGCCTGCCAAAGTCGCCAAAAAACCGGTGCTGCCAACCGTGCCGAAAGAAGCGGTGACCACCGAGAAGAGTATTCAGACCGTGCAAACCAAGCAGGCTGAAAGCAAGCAGGTCGCCAGCGCTGGCAAGGCGCAGATCGAAGGCACCTGCCGCGATCCGAACCTGGCCGACTGGGCGCCAGTGCCGTGCCCTAACGTTTAAGCAACATGTTGCTATAAGCGTTAAACGCCTGCCGATCTCCTGCTAAAGCGCGAGATCGGTGGCGTTCTGCCGGTAAATCGTTACACTGCTGCGGCCACTTAATAAATACACTGAGGCTGTGTGCATGAAATTTCGTCTTCTGCTGTGGGTGCTGGGCCTGATGATGGGCAAAGCCAGCCGCACCAATCCTGCCTTTCAGCAACAGCTGGGTGATAAAGACCTGGCGTTCCAGTTGCAGACCCTCGACGGCAAGGTTGCCCGTCACTTCATCGTCAAAGACCAGCGCATCACCAGCCGCTCAGGTGTTCACCCGGCGCCAGCCTTTGCTATCGCCTTTAAAGATGCCGCCTACGGCTTCGCCACGATGCAGGCGAAGAACAAGCAACTGGCGTTCATGACGGGGATTCAGGACAAGTCGATCCAGATCAAGGGCAACCCGGCGTTGGTGATCTGGTTCCAGGGGCTGACCAAGTATTTGAAGCCGCGTAAAAAAACAGCTGGTTAGCTTTCTGGAGTCCTCGGGGCACTGAAAACCCCGAGGAGAGCGCCTGTAAGTAGGTCGTTAGTCCTGTTGGTTCACACGTATACGACGGTCTTTGGCTGGGTCGAATCTGCCTGAAAACCGTATGTCTCCATCGGTCACATGTTGCCGGCTCTTATATTCGTTGGTTTCGGTATTTCCGGCACTTTCATGAATGTCGACTTCGCTATCAAATTGCCGGTAAAGTTTTATAGAGGTGAATTGGGCCTTGGTCTGGATATACGTGTTGTCAGAGCGGCCAATAATAGTGTCGCTTGTACCTTCGGCTGAGATCGCCGTTCGAGATGAATCGCTGGGTGTACCACCCCTTATAGTGTTTTTTCCCGCGCCACCATTAATGAAGTTACTGCCTGTACCTCCTGCCAAGGTATCATCGCCGTTTTCACCGTATAATTCTCCGCCGCCATAGGCTAGTTCACCGGTATCATTGCCGTCGCCCAGATATACTTGAGCGTAGCCGCCTCCCGTGCTCACGGTGTCTTTGCCTGGGCCAGTGTGAATGGTTACACTGGTCTTGACGTCAGGGGCTATCTTTACACTGTCATCGCCACCGCCGCTGTCTATGAACAGTTTGCCTTGATTGCCCTCGGGGTTAGAGGCGTCGATGTCCAGCTTGACGGCGTGCCCATTGATAATGGCGACGACGCGATCATTAATAACTTTTATATCGATTTTATCATCCGCATGTCCCGTATAAATTCTTACTTCGGAGGCGGGGTGATAAGTGCGGCCATTGACGTTTTGTGGTGCGCCTGGGTCAGGCGTCGTTACAACCAGTACGGTCCCATATTGGTCTCTGCGAGGTGTAAGACTGCCGTTGATGTTTACAGAGGGTTCGGTAGCTGTAGGTGAAGGGTAGGCGCTTATTGGGTTGTTAGTTATAAAGTTGCTAACGGTGGATGAAATAGACATAGGCAGAATCCAGAGTTTTAATGGTAAGAAAACTTACCGACATGCTCTATGTGGATTAGTTGGGCGGGACAGTTCCGTATCAGATGTTACTTTATATTTGTAAGTTGTTAGAGTGCCATGATTTCGTTGGGTAGGTATGTCACTTTCGCCTTCGCCGCTCAAAAGGCGAGGAGTAATTAACTGGCATTATGATGCGATTCAGGATCAGACCATCCAGATCAGGGCAACCCGCTCCCACATTCGACCGCGTTCTACAGTTGGAACGCAGTTAAGTGTGAGAGCTGGTTTGCCTGCGAAAGCTATGTAGCAGGCGACAGACTTATGCCTGGCTGAACTGGGACGCGAGTTCGCGTAGCAGCACCTCGGCATCCAGTACCTTGCCGACCACTTCCTCAGCCTTTTCCCGGCTCAAGCCCAAACGTTCGATCAGGGCGTCGGGTATCGCCTCATCCGGCCCGGAACCAATTCCACGACTGCGCAGCAAACGTACCGCCAAGCACACCAGGTTGGGATATTCAGCATATTGCCCGTCATAGGTCGGGTCGTGCTGAAAGCGCAGGGCGGTGGACAGTTCGTCCGGCATGTCCCAGTAGCGCATCAGCCAGGCGCCGATTTGCTCGCGGCTGATGCCCAGCAGGTGCTGCTCGACATAGCTGTGGCACAGGTGCGGGTTGACCTCCAGGTGGCGACAGATCAGCGAGAAGTGCGGCGGGAACACATGGGCCAGCAGCAAGTAACCGAAGTTATGCAGCAGGCCGGCCAGGTAGGTCAGGCCAGCTTCCGGGCGCTGGGCGCGGGGCATGGCGCGGGTCAGGCCTTCGATCACAGCAGCGGTATAGATCGACTGGTGCCAGTACGGCGTGGACTGGTGCGGGTGGTCCTTGGGCAGGCTCAGGGTTTTGCCCAGGGCCAGGCCCAGCGCCAGGTTGATCACCAGGTCAAAGCCCAGCACGCGCACGATGGCGTCCTCCACTGAGCGAATCTTGCCCGGCGAGGCGTAGTACGGCGACGCTGCCCAGCTCACCACTTGGGCGGCGAGGGCTGGGTCGGTTTCGACGACGCTGGTGATGTCATCGATGGTGGCGTTGGGGTCGACGCGCAGCTTGATGATTTTCTGCGCGGTGTCGGCCAGCGGCGGAATCTCGATGGTCGCTTCCAGACGCTGCTGGATTCGGCGGGCGGTGAACGCCTGCATCGCCTGGGTGATTTCCTCGCGGTCATCGTTCGGGCGATCGAGGTTGGGGCGGATGTTGCTCAGCGGTTCGCCGAAGTGCCCGGCGCTGGCCTTGGTGAGCATGGTCTTGAAATCGATGCTGGCGATTTCCAGCAGCAGCCCGGCTTCGCCGGAATGCACCAACAGGCTGGGTTCGCTGAGCAGGCTGCCTTCATACAGGCACGGCGAACTGGTCAGTACCGGCAGGCCGGGCAACAGGCTCAAGTCGTGCTTGGCCAGCATGCGCTCGATGCGGTCCGGCGACACGGCCGTGAGGCGGCGGCCGGTGAGTTCAGCCAGGCGGTTGAGGTCGAGTAACTGGCTTTGCGGGAACAGCACCATGAGTGCGCCCACGGCATCTTCCAGCAGTACTGCCTGGACTTTTTGTGCGGGATTCAGGCCGGCGTGTTCGGTCACTTCCGTGTAGGGGATGGCGAGTTTTGCGAGCAGAGCCCGAATGACCGGCGGGGCGGTCAGTGGGGCTGTGGCGAGTGCAACATCTGAC
>NZ_VBVZ01000368.1 GCF_005863185.1 Pseudomonas edaphica | reverse complement strand
CTCATGAGGTTACTCCTCGGGTTCAACAGGTCGATTGGTGCGTTGCAGATACGCCGATTCCGCCCGTGCCATCTTCTGCGCGCAGTCGAAGGCTTGGCGGGAGAGGGTGTGGCTCAGACTGATTTGCATGTTGAGGACGATGCGCTGCAGTTCCAGGGCGTAGAGGTCGTCGATCAGCACACCCGGTGTGGCCTCGTTGCTTATCAATTGCTCCCACAACGTGACGCCCATCGCGCTGCGATCCAGGTTGCGCCAGCGCAGAAAGGTCGTCCCCGCACTGGTTGCCTGCTGGGCCAATTGGATGGGCAACCGATTGAAGGGGTAGGCCGTCGCCTGCGCCAGGGTCTTCTGCGCAGCCAGTGCGATCAGTTGATCCCGTAGCCGTGCACAGTCGGTGGCCCAGATCTCCAGGCTCCCCTTACCTTTAAAAGGCTGTAAAAGGCCTTTTAGGTAGGCGGTCTGTTCCAGGGGGCGGTAGTCCGTCGGTTCCAGTGATTTGAAGTAGACCGGGTCATGATGGGTTCTCCAAGTCAGTATCACTGGAGTCGAATGAAACAATGGTTGGCGCAAACTGCGAGCGTCGAGTGCCTTCCAGAATGTCTTGCGGCAATTCGCCAAACTTCTCGCGTGCGGCACGCGCAATGGCATTGTTGGCTGCAAAGTCACTGCGCCGGCTACCCGAGTAACGGTATTTTTGCGCCAGGCTGAATAGGCTGCGCAACGCATGGGCGCCTTCGTTGAGCCAGCGCTCCAGGGTGCTGCGGTCGATCAGGGCGGTGTGGTGGGCGAGGATCAAGCGGCGCGCCAGGTTGTCGAAGTCGGCCAGCAGGTAGACGGCCTTGAAACCCAGTTGCGCATTGATCAACAGCGGCAGGTTGATTGGGTGCAGGTTGCAGTTCTCGCCCAGGTGCAGTTGCGGTGGCACGTCGGCGAGGGTCTGGTCGACCTGTTCGCACAGGGCGTGCAGCTGTGCTTTGGTATCACGTAACTTCTGTTCGATGCGCAGCATCCAGGCGTCAGAATACGGATCGTCTTGTTCGGCGCCGCGCTTCATTTTGTTCATGATCATGATGAAGCCATTCAGGCCGATGATGCCGGGGCGACCGTTAGAGGGTGGGCGCCCTTGCCAGATGCGTGAGGCCTGGTGGGTGTGGAGGGTCAACTCCATGCTGCTGCGCAATGCGCCGAGGATCGGGGGCTGGTCGTTGTCCATGGTTGCCAACGCTCACTGAGATTAGGAACCGGTAGCTTGAGAAGTGTGCAGAAGGCTGTCAGTGGCCAATAGGCGGGGGGGGGGCACCGGTTTTATCTGTGGAAGTCATTGGCGCTGATTGGTGCTATCCCCGGGGGATAATCAGCGGTTTCGTAGGCGCAGGAGGGCGCGTAATTCGGCCATATGTGCTTCGGCCACTTCAGGCTCGCGGAGTACATGTTCAGGCGCCGTGCAAGCTGGAGAGGAGGGCGCAGCCCAAGGCGTAAATTCGCCCTTTAGCGCTTTTTGAATAATGCCAAACAGGTAACCCGCAGGGTTATGCACCTGCTGGTGAAGGCAGCGCGTATTCCACTCATCCAATACCGCCTGCTGCAAATCAGCGTCGACTTGGCCCAGCGCCATGCGCGCCGCTGATTGTTGCGCCGGTTTGAGCGCGGTGAAGAGGCTGGGCCAATGGAGGACAGTCGCGTTAGTACGTAGTTTTTTCTTTGCTTTTGTACTTACGGTACTGTCCTGCTTCGGAATCCGAAGACAGTGCTGGGAGGTGGGTTTGCTGCCCACTTCGGATTCCGAAGCAGGGACTGCCTGAATCCGAAGCAGGGCGTCTTCACCTACTTCGGATTGGAGGTCTACACGCCGCATCAGCAACTGCACCCGCGTGGGCAGCAGCTTGCCCTGGAGTAGTGGGTCGTCGCTGATTTCCTTCAGCACCTGAATCGCGACGCATTGAACGGCCTTGCTGAGATGGTTCAGCGCATGGCTGACCAGATCGAGGTATTCGGGGTCCAGTTGCAGCGTCTCAAACGGCGTGAGCGGTTCGTCATGCAGCACATAGAGGTTACCTTGCAAACGCCCGGTTTTGGCGTCGCGGCGCCGTTGCACCAGGCTTAGCCAGCGTGAAAGCCGCAACATCGTCAGGGCTTTTGCGATGGTCTCGTGGGAGGCTTTGGCACCGCAGGGCATGGACGCCAGGAAGGGGCGCAGCTGTTCGTAGGACGGGAATACCGCAGTGGCATTGTCGAGCAACTGCAGTCGAATGATTTGCCAGGCATTGCGTTCCAGCGGTGTGAGGCGGATATCCAGAAACAGCGCGCGCGGTACGGTTTCATGGCGGTTGCCGCTGTACAGAAAGCTGTCGCGTGTAGAGGGGCTTGCGCTCGGCGGTTCGCGAGGGCACATGGATTACACCAACTGCTGCTCGATCCAGCTGCGCCCGGCGGCCCAGATCACCGAAGCAGGGTGGCCAAGCTGCTCAGCCAGGTCGAGCGCCAGCGCCAGCAAAGCTTGTTCATCAGTTAGTGCGATGGAGCGGGCATCGACTTGGGGTTTCCATTGATGCCACAGCGCTAACTCCTGATCTTCGGTGAGCACCGGGTGGCGGCCTTTGCGTTTGGGCAGACCGAGAATGTCCCGGCGCAGAGCAATTTCCTGGTGAGTGAGACCGTAGAAATCACAAACCATCTCGGTGCTTGCTCCAAGGCGCAGCATACGGTCGACGTTCGCCACTTCCTGGGCGGTGTTGTCGGCCTGGCGCAGGATGCGCTCAATCACGGCGTGATTAACCGTGACGGTGCACCAGGGCGCTTGAGAATTAAGCAACAGGCTGACTAACGCTGGTTGCTTGAGTGCTGCCAGGTTACTGTCGCTGAAACCCATGGCTTTGCAGCGGCGAAGTTGACCGTTACGCAGGTCATGCAGGGCCTGAACGATAACTGCTTGATTGAGAGGATGAGGGATCAGCACGGCGCCCTCCCTGGAGTTTCGATCTGGTGCAGTCGTCGGGCCAGGCGGATCAGGCGGAACAGTTTGATCAAGTCCTCATCCTGAAGGCCCGGCTGGATCAGCAGCTCATGGGGTTCGACCGCTGTATTGGGTGTAACCAAGGCGTGCAGCAACGCCAGCGAGTCCTTGGTGCCGGCAGGACGGTCCGCGCTGCACAAAAATCCATAGCCCTGCTCGACAGTGTGCAGGCTGTTTTCGAGACCAGCGGCGTTGGCAATCTCTCGCGCAAACTGGGCAATGTGGATTCTCAACCGATGGGGCGTGTCCAGGCTTGGGTCGATGCGCCAGAGATCGTTGATTGGGTAGAGCCCATCGGTATGTACAGGGACCGAAGGCTGAACAGATTCTTGCGGGTCGGCCTCTTCAACCAGCAAATTCTGAATAGCGGCCAGCCGTTCAGTGACGATGGGCGCTGATGGTTGTTCCTGTGGTTGAGGGGTAGAAACGGGGATGGGAGCAACTGAGGGCAAAGTCACCGGATCATGCAGCGGCTCAGGTGTTGCCAGATCCTGCGTGAGCGCCAACTGACGGTTGCCAGCGATGGAGATATCCAGGTTCAGCGTGTCGTAATCGATCGCTAACTGCTCAGCCATTTGTCCGACCAGTTCATCTTGCAGGCGGGAAAGCAGGAAGCACTCAGGTTCGCTATCAAACATGGCGAGCACTTCATGAAACAAGGCTGAGAAACGCTCTTCCTGCCCAAAATCTTGGGCATATTGCACCCAGGTACGTTCTGCCGCCTTACGCAGCGTTGCCAACCGCTCCACCTGATGGCGTCCCAGCCCACCATACAAAATCCTTGGAATCGCCGGTAACAGGAACTGCACGGCCTCCTGCATCCGACTGATATGTGACTGCTGAATCGGATAGCCATCGGCACACAGCAACCGCGCCAACTCAGACTGCGATAACCCACGCTGCAGCTCTTGCTCGTACAACTCACGAGACTTTTCAATGCCCAGCGCGCGCTCGATAAAGGTCAAACGGCTATGCAATTCGCTTTCAGCCAGATGGCCTGTCAGCGCGACGATTTCACCTCGGGCTGTCCAGGGGCGAAACAGGCAGGGGATGCGAAAGAAGCGTTCATCCCGAGTCTCCTCCCATAATTCTCCCAGGATCGCCAAGCGCGTATTGCCGCCTGAGCGGATCATAAAACACGTCTCGCCAGGCCTCCGTGTGATAGAGGGTGGCGTGTCCAGACCCCGTTCGCGAATGGAGGCTTTTAGCTGCTCAAAGCGCGGGTTGCGAGTGATTCGCGGATCCAGCGAGTAAGCCTGCAAATGGTCCAATGTCACCACCATCGGCGTATCTGCAATGGGATCACTCATCGCCGCTTGCGACGTCTCGCCCCTGGCAAAGCCAGGCACCTGTAACTGTTCAGCCATAGCCTGAATCTCCTCAAACGTCGGCATGGCCAAAACGCCCGTACTTTTTTCCCGAGACGCCCTCGAAGCGGTACCGCCACTGCGGGAAGAGCTCGCAGGCAAGAGAACGCATGGTGTCCAACGCAGCCGGCGCCAATCTGCCTGCCGGGCAGCGCGTCTCCACTCGATGCACTGCCTGCCACTGCATGGCGGCCCGAGGGTAGGCTTCAAGCGCCGGTATAACGGTGTTGAGCACCCGGATGTCCCGTTGCCCGAAAAACACCTGGCGCAGGGTTTGCTGAATCAACCGCGCATTAGCCGAGACCGGATGCACACGATTGATCAAAATGTGCAGCGGCGGGCGCGGGATGCCCAGGTATTGATACGGCGCAAGATCACTCATCAATTTCAATGTGCCGCGCTGCAATTCCCGAGCAGCCAGGATCTCCGGCATCACCGGCGAAAGCACCGCATCAGACGCCAGGATCGCCATCTCCAGCAATACACTGCGAGCCCCCTGAGTATCGATCAACATCAGATCGTAATAGGGGCTGAACACCGACAGCAGATTACGCAGGCGCAAACGACCATCAGGCGCATGCAGCAACAGGGTGTTGAGCTGGTTTTGGTCATCATTGGACAGCACCAGGTCCAGGTGCCGGATCCGCGTGTGGCAAATCAGCTCATCAAGCCGTGACTCGTTAAATGCCAACAGCTCATAAGTGCCACAGGGCGCTCGCCACTCCAGCTTGAAGTAACTGGAAAGCGTCGGTTGAATATCCAGATCCAACAGCAACACCCGCAAGCCCGCATCGGCCGCGATGCCGCCCAGGTTGGCAGCTACCGTGGTTTTGCCCACGCCGCCCTTGGTCCCGCCAATCGCCCATACGCGCATGGCGATCACCGCTGTTCAGCGAGACGTTCGCTGATCCAAACGTTGATTTCTTCGGAGTCCCAGCCAACTGCACGCAACCCGATGCGTTTGGCTGTCGGAAATCGGCCTTCCTTCATCAGGTTATAGAGATGAGACCGTTTAAAGCCGGTGATGCGTTCGACTTCTTCACGGCGCAGGATGCGACGTTCACTGGCTGTCGATGTGTATTCGTTGTGCATTGTGATCGCTCCGTAGTGGCCGTTGTTCGAGGCCAGGTAGGAGCAGTGAAGGGCAGGGTGGTCCGGTTGTCATCGCAACAGCGATTGCAAAGCTGCAGTTGCAATGGCCTTAGGGGTCTTTCAAGCGACGCCGAGCCGCGGCGAATTTGGTATCGAGGCTGCGTTTGCTGATGCCAAAGAGCTCGCCGCTATGGGCAATAATAGCGGTCGCCAGGGACTCTTGGCTTTCGAACACTGAATAGCGCCGACCTGCCGGAGAGCTCCCAAAGATAACTTGCAACATTGCGCCGATTACACATTCATAGCCGCGCTGAGTGCGCTCAGTTAGCGGCTTCTCATCGTTGACCAGCCTTAACAGACGGTCACGCTCCGTGACGGTAGCAATGTGTTGCTCCTGCATTGATTGGAGGCTGGTTTGTAATTCGTTGAGCTGTACGCGCAACGCGTCCCGCTCAGCCTGCAAAATGTGGAATGCCTCAGTGCTGATCGCCGTGTGAGTAGAGCGCTCAATCTCGTCAAACAGGAACGGCGGTTTTTGATCGGGGTAGTGCCGTACCATCCACGCCTTCAAGTCGGCGTGACGCACGGTCAGAAATTCAGGAGGTACGTGGATACTAGCTTTCACCATGACACCCAGCGACCCATAAGGCAGGTCATTGTTCATCACCGCATCAAACAGCTTTTCCAGGTTTAGATGAAGGCATGGCCATTGAGGATAGGTAGACCTGAAAGTATGCGGGGCGTGCAAATAGGTATGCAGGATTTCTGCTTCGTATTCCAGCAGACCGCACCATCTAATCACCGCTTCAGCCAAGTGATAGAACGGCTTATACGAAAGCTCAC
>NZ_VBVZ01000367.1 GCF_005863185.1 Pseudomonas edaphica | reverse complement strand
ATTACTTCTGGGGTTCTTCGATGGTCGGCCAGGACGGCCATCACTTGAACCTGCCGCGCTCCTACAACCCAGGGACCCCATGGGAGAACAAGGACCAGGAAATCAACACAGTGTTTGCCGAACTGCGTCAGCGCCTGGCCAACGACTGGAAACTGCAGATCAACGCCAACTACGCTGAGCAGGACGCGCTCTTTTCGGGCTCCTACCAGTCGCGCTGGGTCAACAACACCCTGGCGCGCACGGTTTACCAGGCCTCTTACGATGAAAACCAGGCCGGCGTCGACGCCTTCGCCAGCGGCCCCTTCCAGGCCTTCGGGCGTACCCATGAATTGGTGGTCGGCGCCAGCCGCCGCATCTATGACATGACCACCCACAACTACAGCCCGTACAACTTGAACTGGCCGCTGACGGCGGGCAAACCGGACTTCGTCCACACCACCAACGACCGCGATGTCACCACCCAGGACGGTGTCTACCTCACCACACGCCTGAGCCTCGCCGACCCGTTGAAGCTGATCCTCGGCGCCCGTCTGGACTGGTATGACTACGATGCCCATGGCAGCAACGATGGCGATTACCATGTCACGCGCAACCTCACCCGCTATGCCGGTCTTATCTACGACCTGGACGATCATCACTCGGTGTATGTCAGCTACAGCGACATCTTTACCCCGCAGAGTGACAAGGACAGCTCCGGCACACCGCTCAAGCCGATTGTCGGCAAGAACTATGAGGTCGGTATCAAGGGCGAATACCTGGGCGGCGCATTAAATGCGAGCGTCGCGCTGTTTCGTGTAGACCAGGAAAACCGTGCCGTGGCGGTCGTGGTACCGAACTGCCCGCAGGCATCCTGCGCGGTAGCCTCAGGCGAGATTCGCAGCCAGGGTATCGACATGGAACTGCAGGGCGCATTGACCCCCAATTGGCAGGTTGGCGGCGGCTACACCTATGCACGCACCCACACCATCAAGGATGACGCCAACCCGCAAAATGTTAATAAACAGTTCGACACCGACGTTCCCGAACACCTGTTCAAACTGACCACTAGCTACCACTTGCAGGGCGCACTGGAAAACCTCCGCGTGGGCGGCAACATCTCCTGGCAGAGCCGCCTGTATAACGACTTCCAGGTTGCCGACGGCAGCACTTACCGCCTCAAGCAAGGCGCCTATGCCGTGACCGACCTGATGGCCGGCTACAAGGTCAACCAGCATCTGGACCTGCAGCTCAATGCCAACAACATCTTTGATCGCACGTATTACAAGTCCATCTCCAACTCCGTGAGCTACGGCGGTGATTCCTACGGCGCACCGCGCAATATGATGGTGACCGCCAAATATAGCTTCTGATCCTGCTTGTATCTTCGGTCGCCCGCTCGGGCGGCCGTTCTTAAGTCTTCCTACTCACTGCCGATAACGGTTTGTTACACCTGAACCGGCAAAAAAACCTGATACCTGCTTTGCTTTTTACCGGCGGCCCATCGTGGCACGCCGCATGCTTTGTTCCTGGCTCGACCACATGGAGTAAAAGTGAATGCCCGCACGCGCACGCTTCCTGGAACACTACCGCAAAGCCGACCGCATCATGCTGGCGTTGATCTGGCTGATGTTTTTATTCTCCCTGGGCCTGGCCTTCTGGCACGACACTTGGCTGCAAGCCGTGATCGTCGGTGGTGGCGCCAGTGTGGTGCTTACGCTGCTCTATCGCGCCCTCGGTGGCACCCGATTAATGCGCTGTTTGCTCGGCGCCGGCCTGATGGTCATGGCCGCGCTGCATATCAACCAGGCGCAGGGCTTGATCGAAGCGCACTTCGGGATCTTCGCGCTGCTGGCGGTGCTGACGTTTTACCGCGACTGGCTGCCGATCCTCGTCGCGGCGCTGACCATCGCCGTCCACCACGTGGTGTTTCACGCATTGCAGCATCAAGGTTTCCCGGTATTTGTGATGGACCATCATGGCGGCTGGAACATGGTGTTCGTGCACGCCTTTTACGTGGTGATGGAGACCGTCGCCCTGCTCTACCTCGCCATTCATAGCCAGGCCGAGGCTGTCGAAAGCCAGGAAATGCTGGAAAAAATGCTCGCCGTGACGTCCCGGCTCACGGTAGAAACTGCCCATAGTGAAGGCAAAACGCACGTGTCCCTGGCCAAGCGTTTCGACCACTTCCTGCAACAGCTCACCCACCTGATCGATGGCGTTACCCGTGACTCCCACGGTCTCGGCCAACTCGGCCAGGCGTTGGCCAGCGCCAGCGGCACCCTGGAAACCGGCGCACGCCATCAGTTGGCGGAAATCAACCAGATGACCGGCTCCATGCAGCGCATGGAAGACGCCACCGCCCATATCACCCAGCACGTCGAGCACGCAGTGGAACACGCAGGCCAGGCTCGCGAACAGATCGTGCGCGGCCAGCAAAGCGTCGGCCGTGCCCAACATGAAATCACCCAACTGGCCTCACGCATCGACGGCACCAACCAAACCGTACAAGGCCTGGCCACCCAGGCCGAACAGATCGGCTCGGTACTCGAAGTGATCAGCAGCATCGCCAACCAGACCAACCTGCTGGCGCTCAACGCCGCTATCGAAGCCGCCCGCGCCGGCGAGCAAGGCCGAGGCTTTGCGGTGGTCGCCGACGAGGTCCGCAGCCTGGCGCAACGCACCGCCGTCTCCACCCAGGAAATCAAACAGATCATCGAAGGCCTGCAACACGGCAGCCGCCAAGCCGTCGAAGCCATGCACGACAGCCAGGCAGGTGTAGCGCGTTGCGTGGAGGACAGCCAACTGGCGGTGGACATGTTGCAGGCCGTGGGCGCTGACATCGCGCATATCGACGAGCTGAACGGGCGAATCGTGATTACCACCCGCGAACAGACGTCGGCCAACCAGGAGATTGTCGGGCGCCTGCAGTCAGTGCAGAACATTGCGCAAAGCACCGCGGATGATGTGGAAACCCTGGCGCGCAGCAGTGAGCAGTTGCCGCCGATTGCGGTCAGGCTGGATGCGTTGGGGCGCAGGTTTCACCCCTGAAAACAGCCTCAACGTGAGGATGGCTCAGCCTGGCAAAATCCCCAGGTTTTTCGCGCGCATACGCGCCAAGGCATACACGGTGCGCGTGCGAGGTATCGGTGCCCCGACGCGATCCGCGACTGAAACAAGCGTGCCAAGGATGGCCTCAATCTCCACCGGTTTATGCCCCTCAACGTCTTGCAGCATCGAGGTTTTCACCTTGCCGAGCTTGCGGGTGATTGCAATGCGTTGCGCAGAATCAATCTGCGGCGCGATGCCCAGTGTGCGTCCCAAATCCAGTAACTCGTCCATCATGCCGATGAACAGGGCGTGCAGGCATGGGTCGTCGATCAGTTCATCGGTCGCGCTACCCACCAACAGGCTGACCGGGTTGAAGCAGGCATTGCCCAGCAGCTTCAACCATATTTCTTCGCGCACATTCGCGTGGGCGTGAGCGTCAAAACCTGCCTCACGAAAAGCCTGGGTGGTTGCGTCTACGCGCGCGCTATTACCACCGGCCGGTTCACCGAACACCATTCGGCTTCCGGACATGTGCTTGATCACACCGGGACTCAGCACGGTACATGAGGCAAATACAACGCAACCGACGACGGCGGCAACGGGCACAGCCTTTTCTATCACGCCACCGGGGTCGACAGCCTCAAGACGCATACCCGCCAAAACGTCTGCCGACTGCAGGAAATACCACCAGGGCAAGCCGTTGAGTGCAGGAATAATCAGGGTTTGCGGGCCAATCAATGCCTTGGTCTGTTCCACCACACTGGGCAGTGCCGGCGCCTTGACGGCAAAGATGACCATCTCCTGAATGCCAAGCTCTTCAGGTGCGCAGGTCGCTTTCAGCGGGGCAACCAACACCTCATCGCCCGTGTGCAGTTTCAGCCCATGCTCGCCAATGGCGGCGAGTGTTTCGCCACGCGCGATCACGCTGACGTCGTGGCCGGCGGCGAACAATTTGCACGCCAGGAAACCACCGATTGCTCCAGCACCTACGACCGTGACGCGCATGGGTAAACCTCACTGAGGGAGTGGAACAGAATACTGGCTAAACAGGCCGGAACAAGCCCGTCTCATTGAAAAACAGCCGCACTTGGCCCACACCCATCAGCCAAGGCAAACATAGCCACAGGTTACTTTTGCAGCGCATCCAGCCTGCGTTTCAGTCGCCTCAAGTCATTGTTGACGATGAGCTTGTGCACCGGCCCTACCGGCAACATGTACAGGCGCCCAAAGGTGTTATGGGTGATCACCGATGAGGTGATCGTAAACACGCGGTCACTGACAGACAGACAAATCATCACATCCAGGTGCCGGTCGCGCTCGGTCAGCACCAACCTATCGGGAGCACTGTGCTCCACCAGAAAGAAGTCCAAGCGCTCGCCCGCCTGTACCGCATTTTGCGGTGTGCCGGAGAACCCACCGATACGTTTCACCCCAAACAGCGACGAAATCCCGTCGCGGATTCGAAAAGCCAACTGCATCGGCCACCCGCGCTCGGCGGTCACAATGTTCCAGGCCTCCAGTGCTGTGACATCAGTTGGCAACATGACCGACCTGCGGTCGTAGTAATCCAGCTCTGCAGGTGTGCCCAGTGTGTGAATAACATCTGTAGTAACCAACTGATTTCTCCCTGAAAAGCGCGGTTGGTGATGAAACCGAGTGATGCCTGCAGGCGCAGGTTATTTTGCAGGGCTGCTCAAGTAAAGCGCGGGACAGGCTGGTTGACATATCGATAATTCTCGATATGATCCGCCCATGGAATTACTCGACGTATTCAAAGCCCTCTCAAACCAGACACGCCTGGAAATACTGAAAGGTTTGAAAGACCCCGAAAAGAACTTCCCCGCACAAGATGAGGGTGACGTTCACACGGTGGGCGTGTGCGTAAGCAGTATCCAGGAAGGCATCGGCCTTTCGCAGTCCACCGTGTCGGGCTACCTGGCCACCTTGCAACGGGTGGGGTTGGTCGAAGTCACCCGTATCGGGCAGTGGACCTACTACAAGCGTAACGAGGCAAACATCCGTGTGCTTGCCGAGATCATAGGCAAAGAGTTGTAGGTTTTTTTTATCGCAATATATCTAGTTTTCGCGATATCTCTTTTTATCGAAACGAGGATGAGCAATGAAAGCATTGATACTCAACGCATTTGGCGGCCCGCAAGCGTTCGAACTTCGCGACGTGCCTAAGCCCGTCCCCCATGCCGGGCACGTGTTAGTGCGGGTTTACGCCACTTCCATCAACCCGTTGGATTATCAGGTGCGACGTGGCGACTACCCTGACCTGGTGCCCTTGCCGGCGATAACCGGGCACGACGTTTCCGGCGTCGTCGAAGCCCTCGGCCCAGGCGTCACTGCTTTTGCACCAGGCGATGAGGTTTGGTACACCCCGCAAATATTTGACGGCCCCGGCAGTTACGCTGAGTACCACGTGGCGGCCGAACACATCATCGGCAAAAAGCCTGCGGCCCTGAGCCACCTGGAAGCCGCGAGCCTGAGCCTGGTCGGCGGCACCGCCTGGGAAGCACTGGTGGTGCGCGCGGCGCTGCGGGTCGGCGAGAGCGTTCTGGTACATGGCGGCGCAGGCGGCGTCGGCCATGTGGCGATCCAACTGGCAAAAGCCATCGGCGCCAAGGTGTTCACCACCGTACGCGAAGCCAACATTGAGTTCGCCCGCAGCCAGGGCGCCGATGTGATCATCGACTATGAAAAGGACGATTACCTTGAGGTCATCCTGCGCGAAACCGCTGGTCGTGGCGTTGATGTGGTGTTTGACACCATCGGCGGCAACACCTTGGCCCGCAGCCCCGACGCACTCGCGCAACTGGGCCGTGTGGTGTCGATTGTGGACATTGCGCAGCCGCAAAATCTGGTTAATGCCTGGGGCAAGAATGCCAGTTATCACTTTGTCTTCACGCGGCAGAACCGCGGCAAACTCGATGAACTCAGCGCGTTGGTAGAACGCGGACAACTGCGGCCACACGTGGGTGAGGTGTATTCGCTGGCAGATATCCCGCTCGCCCACGCGCGGTTGGAGCGTCGCAATAACGGCCTGCTGGGGAAGATTGCGATTGCCGTCGCGCCGTCGCCTCTCGCGTGAATACAGCGGTTTAAGGTTGAAAACTTGCCTGGAGAAACATCATGGTTTACGAGATCGCGCTGCTGCCGGTTTACAAAGCACAATTCGAAGCGTTTAGAGCCGCATTTGCCGAGGTCTTGCCGCTGCTCAGCCGCGCTAAAGGTTACGGTGGGCATATGCTCGCGCAAGGGGTTGAAAGCCCAGAGGTGTTCAACTTGATAG
>NZ_VBVZ01000366.1 GCF_005863185.1 Pseudomonas edaphica | reverse complement strand
CTGCGCAGCCCAACGCAGGGCAAGCCTGCTCGCCACAAAAACGGCAAAGACCTAAAAGCGCGCCAATCGGTAAGGGGCCAGGTCCGGCAGCACTATGCGCTTATCAAGCGTAACCAGTTGCACGACCATCTCCGCCGTCACCGCCGCCTGCGTCAACCCCAAATGCTGATGCCCAAACGCGAGCAGTACCTTGCCATCAGCCACCCGATCAATGATCGGCAGCGAGTCCGGCAGCGACGGGCGAAAGCCCATCCATGGGGTTGCGTCCCGGGTACTCAAGTCCTGGCGAAACAAGCCCTGGCTCAACCGGTGTAACTGCCAGGCGCGTTGCATATTGGCGGGGCGCTCCAGGCCTGCGAATTCGACCGTGCCGGCCAGGCGCAAGCCATCGTTCATGGGGGTCATGATAAATTTGCGCTCGAACGAGGTCACGGCAAAGGGCAAGCGCTGGTGTTCGTGGGGCAGCATCAGATGATAGCCGCGCTCGGTGTCCAGCGGGACCTGCTTGCCGGTGAGTGCAGCGGTGAGTTTGGCCGAATGGGCGCCGCAGGCGATCAGCACCTGGCGGGCGGTCAGGCTGCCTTGATCGGTCAGCAGCGATACGCCGTCCGACGCCAGGCGCCCATCGAGCACGCGTTGCTGCACAAACTGCACACCGCAAGCCTTGGCCGCGCTCACCAGTGCGCACACCACGCTGTACGGATCAATAAAATGCCCGGTGCCCGGGAAGAACAGGCCGCCCTGGATCGCATCGTTCAGTTGCGGCGCGGCCTTGCGTATTGCCTCGCCCGACCAGAAATCCACCGGCACATTCTGCTGCTGCATGCGTTGGCGCAATGCGTCGATGGCTTCCCCGGACGCGGCACGCTCAAATACCAGCAACGAACCCTCGGCGCGCAACAGTTGCGGCTGCTCAATGGCCTGCAGCAGACGCTGCCAAGCGCCCAGGCTGGCCTCATTGAGCGCACGAATGCCCGCCACCGTGCGCCGGTAGTTCGTCGGGCGCAGGTTGAGCAACAAGCGCACGAACCAGGGCAGCGCGCGTGGCAGGTACTTCCAGTCCAGGCGCAACGGACCCATAGGGTCCATCAGCATGGCGGGCAGGCGCTTGAGGATCGACACGTCGGCAATCGGGAACACTTGCTCGGTGGCCAAATGCCCGGCGTTGCCATAGGACGCGCCCATGCCCGGCGCCTGTGGGTCGATGACCACCACGCGTTGGCCTTGACGGGCCAATTGCAGGGCGCAGGCGACGCCAATGATGCCGGCGCCGATCACAGCGATATCAGCACGGTTGCTGTCGCTCATCGTTCAGGCCTCTCTCTCTGGCCGTCGAGCAAGCGTCGCAACAGCAGCGGGTTGGCGTGTTGCAGCGCAGCGGGCAGCAAGCTGTCCGGGAAGTCCTGGTAACACACCGGGCGCAGAAAACGCAGGATCGCTGCGGTGCCGACCGAGGTGCTGCGCGAGTCGCTGGTGGCCGGGAACGGGCCGCCGTGGACCATGGCGTCGCACACTTCCACGCCGGTGGGCCAGCCGTTGACCAGCAGGCGCCCGGCCTTGCGCTCCAATACCGGCAGCAGGGCTTGGGCGCGTGTCAGGTCCGCGTCGTCCAGGTGCAGTGTGGCGGTCAACTGGCCTTCCAACTGCTCGGAAACCTGGCGCACTTCTTCGTCATTGGCACACACCACGACCAAGGAGGCTGCGCCAAAGACTTCCGCCTGCAGATGCTCATTGCGCAAAAACGCGCTGGCCTGGGTCACAAACAGCTGCGCCTGGCCTTGATTCGGGCCTTGCGCCGCCAAGCCTTTGGCGGCGATTTGTGCGTGTTCGGCCAAGCTGCTGACGCCCGCTTCATAGGCCTGGAAAATACCTGGCGTCAGCATTGTCTGGGCGGCGCACGCCGGGAGCAACTCACTCGCCGTGGCGACAAAGCGCTCGAGTGCCGGGCCTGCGACCGCAATCACCAAGCCAGGGTTGGTGCAAAACTGCCCGGCGCCTTGGGTCAACGAGGCGACAAAACCTTGGGCCAACGCCTCTGCACGCGTGTGCAACGCCGCAGGAAACAGATACACCGGGTTGATCGAACTCATTTCCGCATACACCGGAATCGGCTCCGGCCGCGCTTGCGCCGCCTGGGTCAGGGCGATACCGCCGCTGCGTGAGCCGGTAAACCCCACGGCTTTGATACGCGGGTCGGTGACCAATGCGATGCCGACTTCGCGACCCGATCCATACAACAGTGAAAACACACCGTCGGGCAAACCGCAGTCTTTAACGGCCTTGGCCAGCGCACGGCCGACCAGTTCGCTGGTGCCGGGATGCGCGCCATGGGCCTTGACGATCACCGGGCAACCGGCGGCGAGTGCAGAGGCGGTATCGCCGCCCGCCACTGAGAACGCCAAGGGGAAATTGCTCGCACCAAACACTGCCACCGGCCCCAGCGCAATATGCCGCTGGCGCAGGTCTGCACGTGGCAATGGCTGACGCGCCGGTTGCGCGGTGTCGACGCGCACGTCCAGCCATTCACCGGCGCGCACCGTGCGGGCAAATGTGCGCAATTGCCCGCAGGTGCGGCCGCGTTCGCCCTGGATACGCGGGCGTGGCAGGCCGGTTTCGGCCATGGCACGTTCGATCAACTCATCGCCGAGGGCTTCAATGTTGTCGGCGATGGTTTCAAGAAAGGCCGCGCGTGCTGCCAGCGAGGTGTCGCGATAGCTGTCAAACGCCGCCCAAGCCAAGGCACAGGCCTGTTCGACATGCTCGCCAGCGCCGCCTGGGTAGGCGGGCGCCAGGGGCTGGTCGGTGGCGGGATTAATGGCCTGGATCGCTTCGCGATGGCCGCAGACTGCGTGCTGACCGATCAGCATCTTGCCCGTCAGAGTCATGGGGTGTCCTTGAAAAATGAGGGTTGGCCGCTGTGAGAACCACAGCGGCGCGCGAGGGTGTCAGGCGACGTTCTGTTCAGCCGACCAATTGGCGTACCACTGGCGGAACAGTGCGTACTGGTTTTCGGCATAACGCTGTTGGGCGGTGCTGAGTGCGTCGGTTTCGTTGAAGTGCAGGGCGTAGCCCTGGTCGCCGTTGAGCACCATCAAATGCTTGTAATACAGCACTAGGTCGCAACCC
Organism: Pseudomonas edaphica; assembly: GCF_005863185.1. Classification (GTDB taxonomy): domain Bacteria; phylum Pseudomonadota; class Gammaproteobacteria; order Pseudomonadales; family Pseudomonadaceae; genus Aquipseudomonas; species Aquipseudomonas edaphica. Next base: position 3,204 of record NZ_VBVZ01000366.1, on the reverse strand, counting down.
TCGTCGAAGGACGACAGCACGCCCAGCGCGGCTTCCAGCTCACGGGCCAGGCGCCGGGCCTTGGCGTCGCCTTTGGCGGCTTTTTTGCTCAGGGCGACCAGTTGCAGCACTTCGCGCGGCAGTGCGTTGCCAATACCGGTGATGGCGCCGGTGGCGTTGCAGTTGACGAAGCCGTGTACCACTTGGGTGTCTACGCCGACCATCAGGGTCACGGCATCGTCCTGGGAGGTGATGTTTTCTGCCGCGTAGCGCAGGTCGGCGCCGCCGCCGAATTCCTTGAAGCCGATCAGGTTGGGGTGTTCACGGCGCAGTTCAAAGAACAGCTCGGCGCGGGTGGCGAAGCCGTAATACGGGCTGTTGTAGATCACTGCCGGCAGGTTCGGCGCGGCCTTGAGGATCGCCGAGAAGTGCGCCTTTTGCGCGGTGGCCGAAGCGCCACGGGACAGCACGCGCGGGATTACCATCAAGCCATGGGCGCCGACCTTGGCCGCGTGGGCGGCGTGGGCCACCGCTTCACGGCTGTTGACCGCGCCGGTGCCGACGATGGTCGGCACGCCAGCGGCGACCAGGCGGGCCACGCCTTCCTGGCGTTCGGCTTCGGTCAGCAGCGGCCAGTCGCCCATGGAACCGCAATACACCACGGCGCTCATGCCGATATCGATCAGTTCACGGCCCTTGGCGACCAGGGCGTCGAAGTCCGGTTTGCGTTCAGGCGTGCACGGGGTCATCAGTGCCGGGATGCAACCGGTGAAGATGTTGTCGCTCATTGTTCTAACTCCAGCGTTCAGTTAAATAAGGCCCGGGCTCAGATGCCCCAGGCAAAAGGGTCCTGTTCGTCGATCAGCAAGGTGCTGTCGGCGGTCATGTAGGCGCGGCCGGTGATGAACGGGCGAATGCGCTCGCCATCCCATTCATAACGGCCTTCGAATTGGCTGCCGGTGATGCTGGCTTGCACCCAGGTGGCGCCGGGGGCGAGTTTGTCGTCAGCCGCCAGGCACGCGAGTTTGGCGCTGGTGCCGGTGCCGCACGGCGAGCGGTCGTAGGCTTTGCCGGGGCACATGACGAAGTTGCGGCTGTCGGCGTGGGCGTCGTCGGCGAACAGTTCGATATGGTCGATCAGTGCGCCGTCGGCACCGTGGATGCCTTGGGTTTCGAGGGCCTTGAGCATCGCCCAGGTGTAGTCGGTGAGGGTGTCGACGTTGTCCATCGCCAGCCTGTGGCCGTGCTGCGACACCAGGAAAAACCAGTTGCCGCCCCAGGCAACATCGCCATGCACCACGCCATAGCCCGGCACGTCCACCGGCACCTGCCGCTGATGACGGTAGGCGGGTACGTTGCGCAAGGTCACGGCGCCGTCGTCGTGCAAGGTGGCGGCTACCGGGCCGACCGGCGTGTCGATGGTGTGCACGCCGGGCGTTATGCGGCCCAAGTGGTGCAAGGAGGCGACCAGGCCGATGGTGCCGTGGCCACACATGCCCAGATAACCGGCATTGTTGAAAAAGATCACCCCGCAGGTGGCGCCTGGCGTGACCGGCGCGCAGTACAGCGCGCCGACCAGCACGTCATTGCCACGTGGCTCCAGCAGGCAGGCGCGGCGCCATTGATCGTGTTCGCTGCGCAAGGTGTGCAACTGGTCGGCGATGGTAGCGCCGGCGAGCGCAGGGAAGCCGTCCATGACCAGGCGCGTCGGTTCGCCGCCGGTGTGGGAGTCGATAACGTGCAGGCGCTTCATAACAGGCTCCATCAGTGAGTGGCTGGCGACAGTGGCGCGTTGTAATGCGCGTCGCTGACCGCTTCGCTTTCGTCGTCTTCGTGTTCCAGGCGCACCAGGTGCGCGGGCACGCCAGTGGCGGCGCCCCAGTAGTAAATGCCCAGGGCGCAGAGGGCGACGACCAGCGTGTCAAACGGGTGGCTGATCGCGCCGATACCGCCGAAACTGCCGAGCTTGGACAGCAGGATGGTCACTGCGTAGAAGCCGATCAGCCAGGCCGACGAGCGCACTTGTTGCTTGAGATTCAGGTGCGCGGTCGGCACCCAGCGTGCGCACAGCAGGTACACCACAAACATCAGGATTTGCAGGCCAAGCAGCCACGACACGGTGCTCCAGCCGGACCAGTAAACGATCAGCGCGGCGATGATGAACGACAGCGGGCCGAGCACCGCCATGCCCTTGACCCGGAACGGCCGGGCCATGCCGGGCGCATTGCGGCGCAGCGCCGCGACGGTCACCGGGGCCACGGCGTAGCTTAAGATCAGCGCCGCCGACACCACATTGATCAGTGCTTCCCAGGACGGAAACGGCAGGGTCCAGAACACCGACAAACCAAAGGTCAACCACAGCGCCGGGCGCGGGATGCCGGACTTCTCATCAATGCGCGTAAAGATCTTGAAAAACGTGCCGGTCTGCGCCCAGCCGTACACCACACGCGGCGTGGCATTCATGTAGATATTGCCGCAGCCGCTGGGTGAGATCACCGCATCGGCCACCACCAGGTAGGCCAGCCAACCCACGCCCAACGCCAGGGCAATATCACGATAAGGCAGCGCCAGTTGCTTGCTGATACCCGCCCAGCCATCGGCCAGCATCTCGGTCGGCACGCCACCGAGGAAGGCGGTTTGCAGCAGCACATAGATGGCAGTCGACAGCAGCACGGAGAGGATCAAGGCAATCGGAATCGTGCGTTGCGGGTTCTTTACTTCACTGGCCACCGAGATGATCGGCGTGAGGCCCAGGTAGGCAAAAATCACTCCGCCGGCCGACACCGCCATCTCGATGCCCGACAGGCCAAACGGGGCAAAACCCTGGGTCTGGAAATTCGCCGGTTTGAAGAAGGTGAACAGCACACCAATCACCAGCAGCGGCACGATGAACTTGAATACGCTGACCAGGTTATTGGCGATGGCGAAGGTCTTCACACTGCGGTAATTGAGCACAAAGAACAGGCACAGCAGTGCAAATTGCACCAACCAGCCCAGGGTGGTCGGGTCGCTGGAACCGACCTTGGTCAGCTCGGGAAACCAGGCCGCGGCGTATTGGCGCGAGGCGACCACTTCGATCGCCACCAGGCTGGAGAACGCGATCAGCGTGATAAAGCCCATCAGGTAGCCCAGCAGCGGGCCATGGGAATACACCGGGTAACGCACCACGCCACCGGCGCGGGGCAGGGCGGCGCCGAGTTCGCAGTACACAATGCCCAGCAGCAG
>NZ_VBVZ01000365.1 GCF_005863185.1 Pseudomonas edaphica | reverse complement strand
CTTCGGAGCCCACCAGCAGATGGCTGAGGATATCCAGGGGTTCATCGAAATCCACCAAGGCGTTGAGTGACAGGCCGGTGGTGTTTTTCAGACGGTATTTGTGGCGGATTTTTGCAGCCAGTTCGGCATTTGCCCGCGTCTCTCGGCCCAGCGTGGCCAGGCGCTCCAGCAGCTCGCCATGCTGTTGGCGAAAGGCACTGACACTGGCCGCGTCCTCGGTATCCAGGCGGCTGCCATCAGCCAGTACCAGGCGGATGCCGGCCAGGGTGTGATACGTGTTTTGCGCGGTGCCGCAGCACATGCCGCTGGCATTGTTGGCGACGATGCCGCCGATCTTGCAGGCGTTGATCGAGGCCGGGTCGGGGCCGATCTTGCGTCCGAACGGCGCCAACCACGCATTGGCCTGGGCGCCGATCACGCCGGGTTGCAGGCGGATCTGCGTGCCTTGGCCGCGAATTTCGCGGCCATTCCAATTGTCGCCGAGCACGATCAGCACCGAGTCGCTGATGGCCTGGCCGGACAAGCTGGTGCCGGCCGCGCGGAAGGTCACGGGTACGCGGTCGCGCTGGGCCAGATGCAGCAGCGCCACGACTTCGTCTTCTGACTCCACGCGAACCACCAGCTGTGGGATCAGCCGGTAAAAGCTGGCGTCAGTGCCGAAGGCGAGGGTGGAAAGAGGGTCGTCGAAGCGACGATCTTTCGGGATCAGTTGTGCGACGTCGCTCAGGAAAGCAGCAGGCAGGCTCATCGGTCCTCCAGAAATAGCTGACGCCGGCATCGTTGTCCGGCGTCGATTCTTACCCTGTTACGCGCAGGTTTTAGTGCACCAGCATACCGGTGAACCAGTAGGCCTGCGCCAGCGTGATCAGCCCGACGATGGTGGCAAAAAACAGGCTGTGCTTGAGGGTAAAGCGGAACAGGTCGGACTCTTTGCCCACCAGGCCGGTGGCGGCGCAGGCCACCGCGATTGATTGTGGCGAGATCATCTTGCCGGTCACACCGCCGCTGGTGTTCGCTGCTACCAGCAAGGTGTCGTTGACGCCGATCTGATGCGCCGTGGTGGCTTGCAGCGAGCTGAACAGGGCGTTGGACGAAGTGTCGGAGCCTGTCAGGAAAACCCCCAGCCAGCCGAGGAACGGCGAGAAGAACGGGAAGGCAGCGCCGGTGCCGGCCAATACCAGGGCCATGGTCGAGGACATGCCGGAGTAGTTGGTGACGAAGGCAAACGCCAACACCATGCCAATGGACAGGATCGGCCAGCGCAGTTCGTAGAAGGTCTCTTTTAAAGTGGTAAGACCAGTCTTGAGGTTGATTTTCAACACCAGCATCGAAATCAGTGCAGAGAAGAAAATCGCGGTGCCGGTGGCTGAAATCGGGTCCAGCTTGAACACGGCCGGAATCGCCGTGGGGTTGGTGACGATCGGGGCGACCTTGATCACCAGTTGATCCAGGTGCGGGATCGCGAAGTTGAACACCCAGCTGTACATCGAACCGCCGGCGGCGAACATCGCTTTGAACGGCTTGAGCGTCCAGATAGTGACCAGCACGGTGAGGATCAGGAACGGCGACCAGGCTTTGAAAATCTGCCCCAGGCTGTAAGGCGAGGCGACGGTTTGGCGTGGCTGACCGAAGCCACCTGCGCTGGCGGTGACCGCTGCGCCGGAGGTAGCGCCGGCAATCTGTGCGCCGGCGCTGCGTTTGGGCTGCCAGACTTTCAGGAACAGGGTCAGCGCTACCAGGCTGGCCAGGGCCGAGGTGATGTCCGGCAGTTCCGGGCCGATGAAGTTGGAGGTGAAGTATTGGGTGACGGCAAAGCTCAGGCCCGCTACCAGTGCGGCTGGCCAGGTTTCGCGAACGCCGCGCAGGCCGTCCATCATGAACACCAGCCAGAACGGCACGAACAACGACAGCAGCGGTAACTGGCGGCCGGCCATGGCGCCGATCTTGAACGAATCGATACCGGTCACTTGCCCGGCGACGATGATCGGAATGCCCAGCGCGCCGAACGCTACAGGCGCGGTGTTGGCGATCAGGCACAGGCCGGCGGCGTACAGCGGGTTGAAACCCAGGCCCACCAGCAGTGCGGCAGTAATTGCCACAGGGGCCCCAAAACCGGCTGCGCCTTCAAGGAAGGCGCCGAAGCAGAAGCCAATCAACAGCACCTGCAAGCGCTGGTCATCGGTAATCGACAGGACCGAGCTGCGGATGATTTCAAACTGCCCGCTCTTGACCGTCAGTTTGTAGAGGAATACGGCAGCGACGATGATCCAGGCGATGGGCCACAGGCCATAGGCAAACCCGTAACCGGCGGCGGCCAGCGCCATGTCTACCGGCATCTGGAACGCGAAAATCGCCACCAGGATCGACAGCGCCAGGGTGATGCTGCCTGCCACGTGGCCTTTTAGGCGGAACACGGCCAGTGCCAGGAAGAAAAATACGATCGGGATAACGGCGGCCAGTGCGGACAGGCCAAGGCTGCCGAGTGGGCTGTAGAGCTGTTGCCAGGTTTGCATAATGGGGTGGCCCCTGATTGTTGTTGTTTGGTCAGCTTGGATAATTGGTAATACCAATTTACAGTCGCTGTCGGCTAGAGTAAAAGCCTTGGCAGGGGTGTGTCAATTTGCCGCCCACGAAACTTTGGTCGTAGCGGTGTGGGTGAGGTGTTCTGGTTGGGTCAATCGAAGGCGTTCTGATAGGTGCCGCAAGCGCGGCGATAGGCGAGAATAGAGGGCCTGGCGAGTGGTCGGGTTTGTGGAGAGTGAGTTATGGGGTTTGATCAGGTGCGTCAGCGCCGTTTGTCTGACGATATTGTCGAGCAGCTTGAGGGCATGATCCTTGAGGGCACGCTCAAGTCGGGCGAACGCTTGCCAGCCGAACGCGCTTTGGCTGAACAGTTTGGCGTGTCGCGCCCTTCGCTGCGGGAGGCGATTCAGAAACTCGCGGCCAAGGGGTTGTTGGTCAGCCGTCAGGGCGGCGGTAACTATGTGGCGGACTCTTTGGGTTCGACCTTCAGTGATCCACTGCTGCACCTGCTGGAAAATAACCCGGAGGCTCAGCGGGATTTGCTGGAGTTTCGTCAGACCCTGGAAGCGTCCTGTGCTTACTACGCCGCATTGCGTGCTACTGAGGTCGACCGCGAGCGGCTGACCGCAGCGTTTGAGGCGCTGCAGGATTGCTACACCCGCGCCGATGAAGTTAGCCGGCTGGAAGAGGGCGCAGCGGATGCGCGCTTTCACCTGGCCATCGCTGAGGCCAGCCATAACGCCGTGTTGCTGCACACCATTCGTGGGCTGTTCGATTTGCTCAAGCGTAACGTGGTGACCAATATCGGCGGCATGTACCAGCAGCGTACAGAAACCCGCGACATGCTCATCAGTCAGCATCGGGATTTGTATTTGGCAATTATCGAAGGGCGGGCCGAACAGGCGCGGGAAGTCTCAACACGTCACCTGCTGTATGTGCAGGAAGTGTTGGAGGAGGTGCGGCAGGAAGTTCAGCGCGTGGCTAGGGCGGAGCGACGTAAAGGGATGTAGCCCGCGTGGGCTACACCGTCACAAGGATTACTCTTCCTTGCCCTTGTTGCGCACGGCGCGATGCAACTCACGGTTGGAGTCGCGCTCACGCTCGGTATCGCGCTTGTCGTATTCCTTCTTGCCCTTGCCCAGCGCGATCTCGCACTTGACCAGGTGCTTGCTCCAGTACCAGGACAGGCAGATACAGGCATAGCCTTTCTGCTGTACGGCGGCAGCGAGCTTTTCCAGTTCGCGGGCGTTGAGCAACAGCTTGCGCGTGCGCACCGGGTCGGCAATCACGTGGGTGCTCGCGGTGGTCAGCGGGGTGATATGACTGCCCAGCAGCCATGCCTCGCCATCTTTGAGCAATACGTAGCTGTCGACCAGTTGCAGCTTGCTGGCGCGCAGACTTTTTACTTCCCAGCCGGCCAGGACCAGACCAGCCTCGAACCGATGTTCGATGAAGTAATCGTGTCGCGCCTTTTTATTTTGCGCGATGGTCCCTGTGGGGTGTTTCTTTTGTTTAGCCATAGGGGCGGCATTATAGGGAGTTGCGAGCGTATCGGCTACGGTCAACCTGCGTGCTTGAGCGTGTTGGACGAATCCCGGACAATACCGGCAGTTCTCTGGTTTTTTTCTCTCGCGGATCGGGCTGTTCTTTCGCGATGTTTGCCTCAAGCAGTGGAAGTAACGCTCACATGACGACGCATATTCAACGTTCGGCTTTATTGCCTTATCCGGCTCAGGCGCTCTATGACCTGGTCAATGACGTAGCGCGTTACCCGGAATTCCTGCCTTGGTGCTCAACCGCCGAAGTGCTGGAAAGCAGTGATGAGCATATGGTCGCCAGTGTCGGGGTAGCCAAGGGTGGGCTTAGCCAGCATTTTGTTACGCGCAATGTGCTGGTGCCGGGCAAATCCATTGAGATGAACCTGCAGGAAGGGCCGTTCACCCAGTTGCATGGGGTATGGGTATTCAAGGCGCTGACCGACAAGGCCTGCAAGATCAGCCTGGACCTGTCCTTTGATTACGCCGGCCCGATTGTGCGGGCGACCTTGGGGCCTTTGTTCAACCAGGCGGCCAACACCCTGGTGGATGCATTCTGTCAGCGGGCCAAACAACTGCATGGTTGAGATTGAAGTGGTGTACGCCGCTGAGGACCGCCAGGTCTTGCTGGCGGTGACGGTGCCTGCGGGCACCAGCCTGAGGGCTGCGGTGCTGGCGTCGGGGATTGCTGAGCAATTTCCAGGCTTGGTATTGGCGGATTGCCAACTGGGCATATTCGGCAAAGTGGTCGCCGATGCGCACGTGCGTGTTGCGCAGCCAGGTGATCGAATTGAGATTTATCGGCCCTTGCTGGCAGACCCCAAGGAAGTGCGCAGGCTGCGTGCGGCCAAGGCGGCCTTGGCGCGGCAGCAGAACCCATAAGGCTGCCAATCGGCAGGCAACAAAAAGCCCGGCATGCCGGGCTTTTTATCGAGCGCCGCAAAATTACTGCGGGCTGGTGTCCAGAGGCTGTGGCGTCGGGACAGGAACGGTCTGCACGCCGTCGACGTCCTTCTGGATCTGATCCAGCAAGGAGCCAGGCTTGGCCGGTACTTCGGACTTAGGCTTCTCTGCTTCCTGCGCTGGCGCAGTCACATTGGTGCCGTTGTCCTTGCCGAGCAAGGCTTCATCACGGCTTACGCCGGGCATGAAGTCACCGGACAGGCTCACAAGCTGGTCATTGCCATTGAAGATGACACTGACGCGCTCCTGCTGGCGCTCACCGCCACCTGGCTGGATGCTGTAGAGATAATCCCAGCGATCGGCATGAAAAGTGTCGGTCAGCAGGGGGTTGCCCATAATAAACCGTACTTGCCGTCGGGTCATTCCCGGGCGTAACTGGTCTATCATGTCCTGCGTGACGACATTGCCCTGCTGGATGTCGATTTTGTAAACCCCGGGGAATGAACAACCGGCGAGTGCGAGCAGTCCCACAAGGGTGAAACTGGTTAGCAAGAGCTTGGTGTTTTGCATCGGTGGGCGACTTCCACTATCTTGGCTGGGACAACGTAAACGCCGATCATACCCGTATTAAGAGAAGCTGCGAAGCAGCATCCGCGAGAAAGCTAACCATGGTTGAAAATAGCGAACTACGCAAAGCCGGTCTTAAAGTGACTCTGCCACGAGTCAAGATTCTACAAATGCTCGATTCTGCTGAGCAGCGCCACATGAGTGCCGAGGATGTTTACAAGGCGCTGATGGAGTCTAACGAGGACGTTGGCCTGGCCACGGTTTACCGTGTGCTGACCCAGTTTGAAGCCGCAGGGCTGGTGGTTCGTCATAATTTCGACGGCGGTCATGCAGTGTTCGAATTGGCTGACGGTGGTCATCACGATCACATGGTTGACCTGGATACCAATGAGGTTATCGAGTTCACCAGCCCGGAAATCGAGAAGCTCCAGCACCAGATCGCTGAGCAGCATGGATTCGATTTGGTGGACCATAATCTGGTCCTGTACATCCGTAAGAAAAAGTAAAAATCGACACAGATTTGCTCTGTGAAACGATAGAAGGCGACCCTAGGGTCGCCTTCGTGCTTTCTATAAGAGAGAAAATAGAGCGAAAAAAGCTCGGTTCAAGCCTTGGCTGCCACTACCATCTTCTTCGCGTGGGCCAGGGACTCTTTCGTCAGGTCGATGCCGCCCAACATCCGCGCCACTTCTTCTACCCGCTCCGATTTGTTCAGCTTGGACACGGCCGTATGCGTCGCATCGCTGCCGCGCACTTTGTGTACAAATAAATGCTGATGCCCTTGGGCGGCCACTTGCGGCAAGTG
>NZ_VBVZ01000364.1 GCF_005863185.1 Pseudomonas edaphica | reverse complement strand
GGCTTGCCCTGCGTTGGGCTGCGAAGCAGCCCCAAACCCAGTCGCTGAGTTCTTTCAGGAAAATTGCAGTGCCTTTACTGGGCCGCTTCGCAGCCAACGCAGGGCAAGCCTGCTCGCCACAGGAGAAATTGGCTGCCTTCAAAAGTTGTGTAGATACCTATGCTCATCGCGGGCAAGCCCGGCTCCCACCTTTGGAATGCATTCCAGTGTGGGAGCTGGCTTGCCTGCGATGCAGGCGCCTCGGTGTTACTGCCCGCTGCGCATCAGCTCTTTAGGCACATACTTGCCAATCTCAAACTTGCCAATCGCCGCACGGTGCACTTCATCCGGGCCGTCGGCCAGGCGCAGGGTGCGTTGCATGGCGTACATGTAGGCCAGCGGGAAGTCGTTGGAAACACCGGCGCCACCATGGATCTGAATCGCCCGGTCAATCACCTTCAAGGCCACGTTCGGCGCCACGACCTTGATCTGCGCGATTTCGCTTTTCGCCACTTTGTTACCGACGGTGTCCATCATGTACGCCGCTTTCAGGGTCAGCAGGCGCGCCATGTCGATTTCCATCCGCGAGTCGGCGATCTTGTCGATATTGCCGCCCAGGCGCGCCAATGGTTTGCCGAACGCGGTGCGGCTGACGGAGCGTTTACACATCAGTTCCAGCGCACGCTCGGCCATGCCGACGGAGCGCATGCAGTGGTGTATGCGGCCTGGGCCAAGGCGGCCCTGGGCGATTTCGAAGCCACGGCCTTCACCCAGCAGTACGTTTTCATACGGCACACGCACGTTGTCGAACAGTACTTCAGCGTGGCCGTGGGGTGCGTCGTCGTAGCCGAACACCGGCAGTGGTCGTACGATTTTTACCCCTGGCGTGTCTACCGGCACCAGGATCATCGAGTGCTGCTGGTGGCGCGGCGCGTCCGGGTTGCTCAGGCCCATGAAGATCAGGATCTTGCAACGCGGGTCGCAGGCGCCGGAGGTCCACCACTTCTTGCCATTAATCACCCACTCATCGCCTTGACGCTCGGCGCGGGCGGCCATGTTGGTGGCGTCGGATGAGGCCACGTCCGGTTCGGTCATGGCGAACGCCGAGCGAATCTCGCCGCGCAGCAGCGGTTCGAGCCAGCGTTGCTTCTGTTCTTCATTGGCGTAACGCACCAGCACTTCCATGTTGCCAGTGTCGGGGGCGGAACAGTTGAACGGCTCCGGGCCCAACAGCGAGCGGCCCATGATTTCGGCCAATGGCGCATATTCGAGGTTGGTCAGGCCGGCGCCCAGCTCGGATTCGGGCAGGAACAGGTTCCATAGGCCTTCGGCTTTGGCACGGGCTTTGAGCTCTTCCATGATCGCGGTGGGCTGCCAGCGGTCACCTTCGCTGACCTGGCGTTCGAACACCGGCTCGGCCGGGTAAACGTAAGCGTCCATGAACGCAGTGACGCGTTCACGCAGTTCCTGAACCTTGGGCGAATAGGCGAAATCCATGAGCAGCTCCCTTCTCTGAGAGGTTGTTTAGGTCATGCAATCGATGCTAGAACAGCGCTGATAATTTACCTAGCCTATTCTCGGCGTGTATTAACATTCATCACCGATATATGATCGGCGTATGAGCACCTGATAAATCGCCACCTGAAAATAAGAGCGCAACGAAATGAATCTGAGCAAGGTCGACCTCAACCTGTTTATCGTCTTCGACGCGATCTACACCGAAGCCAACCTGACCCGCGCCGGGCAGATCGTTGGTATCACCCAGCCGGCGGTATCCAACGCCCTGGCCCGCCTGCGCGAAACCTTCAACGACCCGCTGTTCGTGCGCACCGCGCAAGGCATGGTGCCCACGCCCATGGCGCAGAACATCATCGGCCCGGTGCGCAACGCGTTGTCGTTGCTGCGGGTGTCGGTGCAGGAAAGCCGAATTTTCAACCCGCAACAGGCGGCCAAGACTTATCGCATCAGCATGACCGACCTCACCGAGGCGGTGATTCTGCCGCTGCTGTTCCAGCGCCTGCGCCGCCTGGCGCCAACCGTGGTGATCGAGAGTTTCTTGTCCAAACGCCGCGAAACCACCAAGGAACTGGCCGCCGGGCGCCTGGACTTTGCCGTGGACGCACCGCTCAACACCGACCCGCAAGTGCGCCACGTCAAACTGATGGAAGATCGCTATGTATGCGCCATGCGCAAGGGCCATCCGATGGCGGGAAAGGACAAGTTCACGCTGGATGACTACCTGTCGCTGACTCACATTCATATCTCCAGCCGCCGCAACGGCCTGGGCCACGTTGACCTAGCGCTGGGCAAGATGGGCATCCAGCGCAAGATCGCCCTGCGTTCCCAGCATTACCTGATGGCTTCGCAAGTGTTGCAGCAGACCGACATGGTGATGACCGTGCCCGAACGCTTTGCCCGCCGCCATGAGCTGCATTGGTTCAACCTGCCGGTCAACGATGTGCCGCCGGTGGAAACCCACCTGTACTGGCACGAAAGCACCGACCAGGACCCGGCCAACCGCTGGATGCGTGAGCAGATGATCGAGTTGTGCCAGCAAGTCACCGCGCACGAAAAGAAACTGGATGGCAAGCAAGCCTAAGCTCTGGTGAGCAGGCTTGTTGTAGTGAGCAGGCTTGCCACAGCAAGCTCCCTCGCCACAGGGTGTGAGTCAATCCAGGCTATTTGCTTGACGTAAACGTCAACCTGCCTTTAGCTTAGCGCCAAGACCTTCTTGAGCGCCGCCATGAGCACGACCTACAGCATCTCTGACCTCGCCCGCGAGCTCGACATCACCACCCGCGCCATTCGTTTCTACGAAGAACAAGGCCTGCTGGCCCCGGAGCGCCGGGGCCAGGAGCGCATCTACTCGGCGCGCGACAAGGTCAGCCTCAAGTTGATCCTGCGCGGCAAGCGCATCGGTTTTTCCCTGGCCGAATGCCGTGAGCTGATCGAACTCTATGACCCCACCAGCGGCAACCACATCCAGCTCAACAGCATGCTGGCGAAAATCGCCGAGCGCCGTGAGCAGCTCGAGCAACAGATGCTTGATATCGAACAGATGAAGCTGGAACTGGACACCGCCGAAGAGCGTTGCACCCAGGCGCTGGCGCAGACCATGAACCCGGTTGGTCCATAAACACAAGGTAGCTGCCCATGTCTCTCCCCTCTTATGTGCGCCTGGTGGAAGTCGGCCCGCGCGACGGTTTGCAGAACGAAGCCCAGCCGATCAGCGTGGCCGACAAGGTTCAACTGGTGGACGCACTCAGCTCAGCCGGCTTGAGTTATATCGAAGTCGGCAGTTTTGTCTCGCCCAAATGGGTGCCGCAGATGGCCGGCTCCGCCGAGGTGTTTGCGCAGATCCAGCGCACGCCCGGCGTCACCTACGGCGCGCTGGCACCAAACCTGCGCGGCTTTGAAGATGCGCTGGCGGCTGGCGTAAAGGAAGTCGCGGTATTTGCGGCGGCGTCCGAGGCGTTTTCGCAGCGCAATATCAACTGCTCCATCAGCGACAGCCTGGAGCGCTTTGCGCCGATCATGGCGGCCGCCAAGCAACACGGCATCAGCGTGCGTGGTTATGTGTCGTGTGTGTTGGGTTGCCCTTACGAAGGCCAGATTGCGCCGGAACAAGTCGCCGCAGTAGCACGTGAGTTGTATGCCATGGGCTGTTATGAAGTGTCGCTGGGCGACACCATCGGCACCGGTACCGCAGGCGCCACACGACGGTTGTTCGAAGTGGTCGGCGCGCAGGTGCCACGGGACAAGCTGGCCGGGCATTTCCATGACACCTATGGCCAGGCAATCGCGAATATCTACGCCAGCCTGCTCGAAGGCATCACGGTGTTCGACAGCTCTATTGCGGGCCTGGGCGGCTGCCCTTACGCCAAGGGCGCCAGCGGTAACGTCGCCACCGAAGATGTGGTGTACCTGCTCAATGGTCTGGGTATCGACACCGGTATCGATCTGGAGGCATTGATTCGTGCAGGCCTGCAGATCAGTAACGTGCTGGTTCGGCCGACGGGTTCGCGAGTCGCCAAGGCACGTAACGCCGGTTGAGTAGCTTAGCCGTGACAATGTGTTACCGCACGCATACACATCGAGTAACACGGGAACATATTTTGTCGAATTATCCGTAGGCAAAACCCTACACAAAAATTAAACCATTGATTTTAAATGACTTTTATAAGTTGGCACGGCTCCTGCTATCTCTATGGCATAACAAGAATAAAAAGCGCCAAACCTAATAAAAATAAGACGAAACGACTCTGACATAACAAAAACAACACGGCAGAGACGCAGCTAACAGATTTTTTTGAAGAAGATGTGCTTCGCAGGGTACGGCGTGCCGACACCCGCAACCGGTTAGAGAAAAATAAAACTACCTCAGGTAGCTGCCACTGGTTGGATCGTTAACGAAGAAGCAGATCAGCGTTCAAAAAAATACGTTTGCTCTTGATCCCGGATGGGGGTCGCAAAAAACAGCGGTAAAGGGTAACGGTTGCCAAAAACAACAACAGACCGCCCCTCAATAATAAAAAAAGAGCACGCAACGACAAATTAAAGGGGACCTTCGGGTCCCCTTTGTGCTTTCTGTGGAAGCTGGCTTGCCAGCTCCCACATAAGCCTGTGCTGTCAGTTGGATTGGGTTCGCAGCTCCTCGATCGAAATTTCGCGCATGCGAAACTTCTGGATCTTGCCCGTCACCGTCATCGGAAACTCATCCACGAACTTGAAGTGCTTGGGCGTCTTGAAGTGCGCAATGCGGCCCTTGCACCAGGTTTGCAGCTCCAGTTCGTTGGCCACATGGCCGGGATGGAATTTGACCCAGGCAACGATCTCTTCGCCGTAACGCTCATCCGGAATGCCAATGATCTGCACATCGGCCACCGCCGGGTGAGTGAAGAAAAACTCCTCCAGCTCGCGCGGGTACACGTTCTCACCGCCACGAATGATCATGTCCTTGTTGCGCCCGGCGATGCACACGTAGCCGTGTTCATCCATGCTCGCCAGGTCGCCGGTATGCATCCAGCCTGCGTCATCAATCGCGTCGCGGGTGCCTTCGGGGTTGTTCCAGTAGCCGAGCATCACGCTGTAGCCACGGGTGCAGAGTTCACCGATCTGGCCACGGGGCACGGTGTTACCGGCCTCGTCGATAATTTTGTTTTCGAGCTGGGGCTGGGTGCGGCCAACGGTGGTGACGCGCCGCTCCAGGTCGTCATCGGCGCCGGTCTGCAATGACACCGGGCTGGTTTCGGTCATGCCATAGGCAATCTGCACTTCGCCCATATGCAACTCGCTGATGACCCGACGCATCACTTCAATGGGGCACGTGGCGCCGGCCATGATGCCGGTGCGCAAGGTGGCCAGGTCGAATTCGCTGCGACGTGGGTGATCCAGCAGCGCAATAAACATGGTCGGCACGCCGTACAGGCCGGTGGCGCGTTCTTGCGCGACGGCGGTGAGCGTCAGCAGCGGGTCGAAACCGTCATTGGGGTAAATCATGGTGGTGCCGTGGGTGATACAGCCGAGGTTGCCCATGACCATGCCAAAGCAGTGGTACAGCGGCACCGGGATCACCAGGCGGTCCTGCGCGGTGAGGCCCAGGCTTTCGCCGACCATGTAACCGTTATTGAGGATGTTGTGGTGACTGAGGGTGGCGCCCTTGGGGAAGCCCGTAGTGCCGGAGGTGTACTGGATGTTGACGGCTTGATCGAAGTGCAGGCTGGCTTGGCGACTATAAAGCTGCTCGGGCGGGATGCCAGCACCGAGGGCCGCCAACTGCGACCAGGGCATAAATCCCGCTGGCGGGCTGGGGTCCAGGCTGATGAGGCCGCGCACGTCGGGGTTCAGTTCCTGCAACATCGCGTGGTAATCGGAGCTCTTGAACGAGCCGGCACACACCAGCCATGCGCAGCCGGACTGTTTGAGTACGTAGTCCAATTCGCTGCTGCGGTAGGCCGGGTTGATATTCACCAGGATCACCCCGAGCTTGGCGCTGGCTATTTGAGTGATGCACCACTCGGCACAGTTGGGCGCCCAGATGCCCAGGCGATCGCCGGTTTGCATGCCCAGGGCCATGAATGCGCGGGCGTGCAAATCCACCGTCTCGGCCAACTCCCGCCAGGTGTAACGGCGTTGCTGATGGCGCACCACCAAGGCTTCGCCATCGGGGTAGTGCGCAACGGTGCGATCGAAAGCCTGACCGATGGTCATGGCCAGCAAGGTCTTGTCCTGGGAGCCACGGCTGTAGCTCGGGTGCGGTTGATCCATAACGACCCCTGTTGTCTTTTTTGTAGGTTGACGTAAACGTAAACTACGATTGACAGCGCCGTAACGCAAGCTTACGTTAACGTAAAGG
>NZ_VBVZ01000363.1 GCF_005863185.1 Pseudomonas edaphica | reverse complement strand
CTCCGGAATAGCTCCATTGCATAAACAGTAACAATCCTAACGCCCAGCCTTGGCCCCTTCCGGTTTATAGCCCAGGCGCAAGCCACCCCAATGCCGCCCCTTAACCATGATCGGCACCGACAAATCGTGCATAAGTTCGCCAGTATCGCGGGTATAGGTCTGCAACAGCACTGCTTGTTGATGGCTGCCACAACGAATGCCGGTACGGTCGTCGAACTTGCGTTTGGTACGGTTCTGCACGGCGTCAACCTGTGCATCGCCGGTCAGGGCGTGGGAGAACGCCTTGTTGTGTGTGGGCACATAGCCCTGCGGTGTGCAGGCAATCGCGAACACCAGCCCCTCATGGCGCGGCAGCAATGCCTCCTGGATCGTCGGCAGCACTTGGTCGGTGTAGCCATCAAAGCGCGTGTGGTATTTGCTCGGCCGGGTGTTGGGGATCGGCGTGTAGCTGCGGTCGAACAAGTCTTCCAGGCTGATGCGGTTTTGCACGATGTCAGCCTCGAACTGCTCACCAATACGGCTCGCCCCTTCGCGAGCCAGGTCGTAGATGCGCTGGTGATAGTCATCCAGCCCGACTTCAGCCAGGCGCTCACTGATGGTTTCAGCCTGTCCTTCCATCTGCACAGCGACCTCGGCCAGTTGCCGCGTCTGCTGGTCGCTCACCGTTAAATCGCTGCGCATCTGCTCTACCGCGTGGAACAGGCTGTCGAGTTGCGCGCGGTTGGTGTCGGTGCCTTGGGCGATCTCGTTGACCTGCCCTTCTACGTCGGCTGCCAGGCTGGCGATATTTTCCAGTTGCTCACCCGCCTGCTCCACCTGCTCGACGCCGATGTGCAAGTCGGCGGACAGTTGGCGAATCTGTTCCACCACCTGGGCGGTGCGTTGTTGAATATCGGCGACCATCACGCCGACCTCATCCGTCGCCGTGGCCGTACGCCCGGCCAGGCCACGCACTTCATCGGCCACTACGGCAAAGCCGCGCCCGTGCTCGCCGGCGCGCGCCGCTTCAATGGCGGCGTTCAGCGCGAGCAGGTTGGTCTGGCTGGCAATGGACTGGATCACCAGGGTCACGCGCTGAATCTCTTCACTGCGCTGGCTCAGCGCCTCGATCAACTCTCGGCTGGCATTGGCGCGCAGGCGCAGTTGGTGCATGCGAGTGATCGATTGAGCCAACACTTCGCGCCCTTCAGTACTGCGCTGGTGCGCCTGGCTGGCCGCGCCCAAGGCCTGCCGGCTGAGTTGAGAGGTGACTTGCTCGGTGCCGATCATCACTTCGGCGCTGCTGACAATTTGCTTGGCGGCGCCTAATTGCGATTGCACGCGCGCGGCCAGTTGCTTGACCGAATAGGCCACGCCGGCAGCGGAAAGTGCGTTATGACTGGTGGTGTAGGAAAGATCGCGAGTCAGCTCACCCAGCGTATCAATCGCCTGGGCAGGCGCTACACGCGGCACTCGGGCTTTGAGCGCAGGCAGCCAGATCACCAGCAAGGCCAGTGGCAAGCACAGGTACAGCGGCAAGCCGGCAAACGACAGGCCCAGCAAGACCAGCACCAGCGCGGTGCTCTGCATAAGCGGCGTCAGCCAGCCGGGCAGCACGCGCACCACCGTTTGCGCTGGCGCTGCTGCGCCCATCAGAGATCCGTCTCCAGCCATCGTCGTTACCCCTCTGTTTGTCGTTATTGTTGCTGCATTAAACGCCACTATTGGGCCATTATCCATGGGCCTTTCGTGGGGTGCTTGCAGCAGATCAATAGACAGGGACGTAACCGGTGTTTCTTCGGGCATCACAGCTGCGATGCCCGACTTCAGCGCATCAGGCCTGGCGCTGGTGCTTGTCGATCTGCTCGTGACGCTCTTGCGCTTCGATACAGTATTTGGTGGTCGGGCTGATCAGCAGGCGCTTGAGGCCGATAGGCTCGCCGCTGTCATCGCACCAGCCAAAAGAATCTTCCTTGATGCGTTCCAGGGCACGCTCAAGCTGCGGCAGCATGCGCTGGTCGCGGTCGATGGCGTTCACCAGCCAGGTGCGCTCTTCTTCCACAGAGGCAGCGTCAGCCGGGTCCGCCGGGGTGTCCAGGCTTTCGATGGCGATGCGGTTCTGCTCAATGCGCTCGTGGTGTTCCACTTTCATGTCTTGCAGCAACTTCTCGAAAAAAGCGTGCTGTTCGGCATTCATGTAGTCATCCGCCGGCATGGCCAGCAACTTTTCCTTTGTCATTGATTTCTCTATAAAAAATACGTGCATTAAGGCGAATAAGGGAGCGTTCCGGCAGACCTTCGCAGGCCTCGGAAGGGCGCCGTCCATTTCAAGCGCCACCCGGCACTCAATTTACGAGGGGCGGCAGTCTAAGGCCGACTGGAAGGCTCAGCAACTGAAAAGACAGGCATTTTTTCCCAATTAACCCCCAAAGGCACCAGGACGGGCTTGGCGAACGGTCATCGGAGTGCGTTTATAGCAAGAAATTCAGTGCTGTGGAGCTATATAGAAGACAAACGGTTAGAACGGTCTGATAAAGACTCGCTGTGGGAGCTGGCTTGCTGTGGCGAGGGAGCTTGCTCCCGTTCGACAGCGCGGCTGGAGCAGGCTTTTTAGGGGCGCTTCGCACCCCAGCGCAAGCAAGCTTGCTCGCCACAACAAGCCAGCTCCCACATTGGATAGGTGTTGCCCGTTAATCGGTATCAGCGCTTGAGCTTGCGCTTGTTGCGATACTGGTCGATCACCACCGCAATCACAATGATCAGCCCCTTGATGATGTCCTGGATATACGCATCCACCCCCACAAAGGTAAACCCGCTGGCCATCACGCCGAGAATCAGCGCACCGATCACGGTGCCGGTGATGCGCCCTACTCCGCCCGCCAGGCTGGTGCCGCCGATCACCGCCGCCGCAATCGCATCCAGCTCATAGGACATGCCCATGCCGGCCTGGCCGGTGGCGGCACGCGCCGAGGCCACCACACCGGCCAGGCCCGCCAGCAGACCGGCGATGCTGTAGACGATGATCAGGTGACGCTTGACGTTGATGCCCGAGGTGCGCGCCGCCTGCATGTTGCCGCCGATGGCGTAGGTGTACTTGCCGTACTTGGTGTAGCGCAGGGCGATATGGAAGATCACCGCCACCACCAGGAAGATAATCACCGGCATCGCACCATGGCCGATGGCGGTGTACGAATCCGAGAGCATGCTCACCGGCTGGCCTTCGGTGTAGTAGCGTGCCAGGCCACGGGCCGAGACCATCATGCCCAGGGTCGCAATAAACGGCGGAATGCCGGTCACCGCGATGATACTGCCGTTAATTGCCCCCGCCAGCAGCCCCACACCCAGGCCCATCGCCACCGGAATCCACACCGGCAAGTCGGTCAGGCTGGGAAACACTGCCCGGGAAAAATCCGAGGTTTGCGCCAAACTGGCGGCAATCATCGCCGATAACGCCAACACCGAGCCTGAAGACAGATCGATACCGGTGGTGATGATCACCTGCGTCACGCCAATCGCCAGCAGGCCGATGATCGACACTTGCAGAATCATCAGCACCAGGCGCTGGGAGTTCATCAGGAAGCTCTGGTCGCGCACGATCCAGCCGAATAGCTCAAACACCAGGCCGATGCCGATCAACACCAGGAAGATACTCAGCTCGGTGGGTAAACGCCGACGGTGCTTGACCGGTGCCGTGGCAGGCTTGTTGTCTGTTATTGCGTTCATAGCCAATTACCTTCTTATTCTGTGCGGTTCGTCAGTGGACTACGGTCATACCGGAAGCCAGCTGCATGACTTTTTCCTGGGTCGCGTCGGCGCGATCCAGGGTGCCCATCAGTTCGCCTTCATGCATCACCATCACCCGGTCGCTCATGCCCATCACTTCCGGCAGTTCGGAGGAAATCATGATCACCGCCATGCCTTCGCTGGCGAGGAAGGAAATCAAGCGATAGATCTCGGCCTTGGCGCCAACGTCAATGCCACGGGTCGGCTCATCGAGGATCAGCAAGCGCGGGTTGGTCATCAACCAGCGCGCCAACAGGGCTTTTTGCTGGTTGCCGCCGGACAGAGTGTCGATGCACTGCTCCAGTGACGGGGTTTTCACCCGCAGCTTCTTGCACATGTCTTCGCACAGCACGCGCAGGGCTTTTTGCTGGATAAAGCCGTTACCCGAGTAATGCGGCAGCACCGCCATCTCCATGTTCTCCAGCACCGACAGGCACGGGAACAGGCCACTGAGCTTGCGGTCCTCGGTCAACAGCGCAAAGCCTTTCTCGATAGCCATGTGCGGGTCGGTGATGCGCACCGCTTTGCCGTCAAGGGTGATCTGGCCGCTGGAACTTGGAGTGATGCCGAAAATGGTCTCTGCCACGTTGGTGCGCCCCGAGCCCATCAGCCCGGCGATGCCGAGAATTTCACCAGCATGCAGGTCGAACGACACGTCCTTGAACACGCCGTCCAGGCTCAAGTCGCGCACCGACAGCAGCAAGTCGCCGATGGGTGTCTCGCGCACCGGGAACAACTGGCTCAGCTCGCGGCCGACCATCATCGAGATCAGGCTGTCGCTGTTCATGCTGTCGGCGCGCTGCAGGCCGATGTACTGGCCGTCACGAAACACCGCCACTTCATCGGCGATGGCAAACACTTCGTTCATTTTGTGCGTGATGTAGACGATGCCTTTACCCTGTGACTTGAGGTCGGCAATGATCGAAAACAGGTGGGCCACTTCCTTTTCGGTAATGGCTGAAGTCGGTTCATCCATGATCAGGATGTCGGAGTCGTAGGACACCGCCTTGGCAATCTCGACCATCTGCCGCTCGGCGATGCTCAGGTTGCCGACGTGTTCTTCCGGGTCCAGGTTGATGCGCAAACGGGCCAGCAACTCGGCGGTGCAACGGTGCATTTCGCGGTGGTTGACCATGTGCAGGCTATTGAGCTGCTCGCGGCCGATCCAGATGTTCTCGGCGATGCTCATGTGCGGCATCAGGTTGAGTTCCTGGTGGATCATCGCGATCCCGGCCTTCTGCGCCGCCAGCGGTGTTTCAAACACAATCGGCTTGCCGCGCAGACGAATTTCCCCGGCGTCGGGCTGGTAGATGCCGGCGATGATTTTCATCAACGTCGACTTGCCCGCACCGTTCTCGCCCATCAGCGCCAGTACCGAGCCTGGGCGCACGCGCAGTTGCACATCGGCCAGGGCCACAACGCCGGGAAAGCCTTTGCTGATGTTGACGATTTCCAGCAGGTAGGGTTCTTCCAGCAGCGCGGGCTGGAGACCGGGAGGCTGCGAGACAGTGGCTTGAGCAAGCATATCGGGTACTCCATCAGCAGAGCGACCGTGGCCGCCCTGCTTGCTTATTGTTGTTATGAAGGGCTACTTGAAGTCTTTGACGTTATCCGGCGTGATCAGCTTGAACGGGATGATTACGTTCTGCTCGACCGGCTCCTTCTTGGCCATCTTGCGCGCCGCTTCCACCGAACCGACCGCCTGGCCCTTGGCGTCCTGGAAGGCCGACGCGGCCATGTCACCCTTGGTAATGGCGTTCAAACCGTCCGGCGTGCCATCCACCCCGGCAATCAACACGCTGCCAGGCTTGGTACCCGCCGACTTGAGGGCCATGGACGCGCCAATGGCCATCTCGTCGTTGTTGGCCAGAACCGCATTGAATTCGCGACCTTGGGTCAGCCAGTCGTTGACCAGGGTCATGCCCTTGTCCCGCAGCCAGATGCCGGTCTGCTCTTGCTCGATGGTAATGCCGGGGTATTTGGCGAGGACTTCCTTCACGCCTTTGGTACGGTTGGTGGTGGAGTTGTTCGCCAGGTCACCCAGCAGGATGACGATCTTGCCCTTGCCGCCGAGCTTTTCTGCGATGTACTGCATTTGCAGGCGACCGGCCTCGACGTCATCGGACGTCACCGCAACGACATCCTTGGGCAAGTCTTTTTGGTCAGGGCGACGGTTGACGAAGACCAGCGGAATACCCGCCTTGGTAGCGGCACTGATAATGTTCTTGGTCGAGGCGGTATCGACCGGGTTGACGATAATCGCGTCGACCTTCTGGCTGATGAAGTTCTCGACCTGGCTCAGTTGTTTCACCACGTCGGCGCGGGCGTCTTCAAACTGCAATTGCACACCATCGCCCTTGGGATAGGACTTGGCTTGCTTGTCCATGTCTTCACGCAGGTAGGTCAGGAAGGTGTCATCAAAGGCGGACATGGTCACGCCAATCTTGAGGTCGGCGGCCGAGGCAACACCACTGGCCAGCAACATGGACAGGGCCAGCGCGGTAAAACGGATCGGGGTCTTCATGAACGGTCTGTCTCCACTTTCTTGTTGGTTTTTTGGACGTTGCGTTTATCAGCGCTCGGCGGGCAATCGAACCACCGGTGCCCCCGGGATGCAGCAGACC
>NZ_VBVZ01000362.1 GCF_005863185.1 Pseudomonas edaphica | reverse complement strand
ATTTAGCGAGGGGGGGCGAGCAGGGGAAATACAACTAATACGACATTGGCAGGGCGGTGTGAAGGCGATGATTCAGGGGGATTTTCGTAGTTGTTGTATGGGCTTTGGTTAACTCGAAAGGTTATTTGTTTTTGGCCGATAGCATTCAGAAGAATGCGTCGACCATTGCTGCATGATAGGCCTCAAGAGCTATTGCATCAGTGCTGCGGATTGCTGCTGGATCAATAGTTGCGATAGAGGTACTGATGGGTTCGCTGGTAGGTTCAACAGCAGGAGCGAGCCACAACCTGAAGCCGCCAACCCTTCCCCCGTTTCATTGGCGGCAGTTGAGTGTGCTGGTTGTGGATGATCATTCTGCCTACCGCCTGTTGTTGGGTGGTTTGTTGCAGAAACTGGGGCTGGGGCACGAGACGGCCGCCGACGGCTACCTCGGGCTGGTGGCCTTTACCACCCGACCCTTCGACCTGGTAATCAGCGATTGCCAGATGCCCTTCATGGACGGTTACAGCATGGCCCGCGCCATTCGCCAGCATGAGTGCGATACCGGGATGAGGCGAGTGCCGATCATTGCCTTGACCGCTAACCTGCAAAATGACAGTCCCAAGCGTTGCCGCGATGCCGGCATGGATGCCTGGTTGCTCAAACCCTTGACCCTTGAACAATTGCATGCGGTGTTGGTGCGCTGGTTGCCTGGCGTGGATGATCGGTATGTCGAACAGGCGGCCATTGTACCGCTCGCCGGCTGGCCAACGCGTGCCACGCTGGTCGCGACGTTTGGCAGCGAGCCTGTCGTCGATCAATTGTTGGAAACCCTGCTGTTCGAGGCGTGGGAGGACCATCGTTTGTTACGCCATGCCTGTGCGACGTTGAACGCATCATTGACAGCTGAACGCCTCCATCGCTTGGTGGGCAGCCTGGTGTTTTTGGGCGGCACCGGACTTGAACCCATGGCGGTGAGGCTGATTGAGCAGGTCCGGTCCCAGGGCGTTGCTGCGCACAAGGTGCAATTGGAGTTGTTCCTGGCTCGGTTGTACGTCTATCTCGAGTACCTGTCCGATGTCTGAGGAGTGGTGTTTTCACTGAGCGTTTGCAATCCGACGATCTAGTTTTGGCTGTAGGTTTTTTCCTGTTGTTATGTAGGCAAAAAAATGTGAACGAGTGAACATTGGGGTTGGCTGTAAGCGGCTGTTTGTTAGCGGTTGTTGATGAGCGCCGGCGGGGGTATTTTGCGCGGATTCAAGTTGCCATCATTCGTGGGAATTTATGCTTCGAGTAATTATTGCTGACGATCACCCCATTGTTCCTATCGGGCAGAAAGTCGTGATTGAGGCGCATGGCCGCTGCAAAGTGGTCGCGGAGGCCGATGGACCCGATCAATTGCTCGACGTGTTAAGTACGACGCCGTGCGACTTGCTCATCACCGACTTCGCCATGCCCGGCGGTCAGCAGGCCGATGGCTACGGGCTGTTGAGCCTGCTGCACCGCCAGTATCCGAAGTTGCCGGTGATTCTGGTGACCATGTTCGCCAGCGTCGCCACCCTGCGCGCTTCCTTCGCCCATGGTGCCAAGGCAGTGGTGGCTAAAAGTGCTTCGGCCAAGGAGCTGCCCCTGGCGATCAAGGCCGTGTGTGCCGGCCAGACGTTCGCCAGTGAATCCCTGCGGGTGCAAATGGTCGAGGCGGGTACGGGCGATCAGTCCCAGGAGCCGCAATTATCCGGCAAGGAGCGCGAGGTGGTGCGCATGCTGGCCAGCGGCATGACCGTCAGCGAGATCGCGGCACAGGTCAATCGCAGTATTTCCACGATCAGCAAGCAGAAAAGCACGGCCATGCAACGGCTGAGTATTTCCACCGATGTTGACCTGTTCGCCTATGCTCGCAGTGTTGGGATGGTGCCGTAGGCTCATCATTTGCGTGGCGAATGTCAGTAGCCAGCGCAGCGTGGGCAGCTTATCGTGCGGCTATTCTTTCGACGCCTGCGGAGCCTGCCCATGAGTGATGCCCATAACGCCCTGATCACCGAGTTCTACAGTGCTTTCCAGCGCCTGGACGCCGAAGCCATGGCCGCCTGCTACACCGACGACGTGGTGTTCAGCGACCCGGCCTTTGGTGAGTTGCGCGGGCGCGACGCCGGGGACATGTGGCGCATGCTCACCACGCGGGCCAAGGATTTCTCCCTGACCTTCGACCATGTGCGCAGTGATGACAGCACGGGCAGTGCGCATTGGGTGGCGACCTACCTGTTCAGCGCCACGGGCAATACGGTGGTCAACGATATCGGTGCGCGGTTTGTGTTTCGCGATGGCAAAATCTGCGAGCACCACGACCACTTCGACCTGTGGCGTTGGTCGCGCCAGGCGCTGGGCTTGAAGGGCTTGTTGCTGGGCTGGTCGCCGGCATTGAAGAACGCCGTGCGTGCCCAGGCGCTTAAAGGCTTGAAGGCATTTCAGGCCGGTCGTTGATAAGATTGGCGTTCTTTTGGTTTGCAGCAATCGTCCCGTGACTGAACTTCCTGAACCCAAACCCTGGTTCGTCTACCTGGTGCGTGCCGCCAATGGTTCGCTGTATTGCGGCATCAGCAATGACCCGGTGCGCCGCTTTGCCTCCCACCAGAGCGGCAAGGGCGCACGGTTTTTTCTGTCCAGCCCGGCCGTGGCGCTGGTGTACACCGAGCAGTGTGCTTCCAAGGGAGAGGCGCTGCGTCAGGAGCGGCTGATCAAAAAACTCAAGAAAAGCGCCAAGGAATGCCTGGCGGCGAGTGGCTCATTGATTTGATTGATAGGTTCTCATCGTCCCCACGCACGGTTTTGCAGGCTAAGCTGGCGGCTCACCTATCGAGCGGAGCCTGGCATGTCTGAGTTGATCCTGCACCATTACCCGCAATCGCCCTTTGCTGAAAAAGCCCGCCTGTTGCTGGGCTTCAAGGGCTTGTCCTGGCGCTCGGTGCGTATCGCGCCGGTGATGCCCAAACCTGACCTGATGCCGCTGACCGGTGGCTATCGCAAGACCCCGGTGCTGCAGGTCGGCGCCGATATATACTGTGACACGGCTTTGATCGCCCGCCGTTTGGAGCAGGAAAAGTCCGCGCCGGCACTGTTTCCCCAAGGCTTGGAACTGGTGACCCAAGGTTTCGCTGCCTGGGCGGATTCGGTGGTGTTCTCCCATGCCGTGGCGCTGGTGTTCCAGCCGGAATCCCTGGCGGTGAAATTTGCCAAGGTGCCGCCGGAAATGATCCAGGTGCTGGTGGCCGACCGCGCCAAATTGTTCAGTGGTGGCACGGCAGTTCGCGTGCAATTGGAGCAGGCAAAGCACCAATGGCCGGCGATTGTCAGCCGTATTGAGCAACAACTGCAGCACCAGGCCGGCGACTTCCTGTTTGGTGAAGCCTCGATCGCTGACTTTGCCCTGGCCCACCCGTTGTGGTTCCTCAAAGGTTCATCGGTGACGGCGCCGTTGGTCGATGCCTACCCGGCAGTGGCTGCCTGGCTGGACCGCGTATTGGGCTTTGGGCATGGCACTTTCAGCGAGATGAGTGCCGAGCAAGCCCTGGAAGTGGCGCGAAATACCGCGCCTGCGGCTTTGCCGAATGAGCTGTTCGAGGATTTGAACGGCTTCAAGCCCGGCCAGCAGGTGACCATTGCGGCCACTGACTACGGCACCGACCCGGTGGCGGGTGAACTGCTGTTCGCTGGCCGTGAAGAGCTGATCCTGCGCCGTACCGACGAGCGTGCTGGCACTGTGCATGTGCACTTCCCACGCATGGGCTTTCGCATTCAGGCGCAATAAATAAAAATATTTGCAAACAAAGGTGAGGTAAATCGCCCGCCCATCCGTGTAGTGTTTGAAACTGCGAGCTATTCGCATTAACAGCGTTTTCTACACGGGTTCTCACAGCATGAAGTCGACGGCGGGCGGTTGGGTAAAACAGTGGCTGGGAGCCTCGGTATTGGCGGCATCAGGCCTGGCGTTGCTGCCTCTGGCGATTGCGCAGGCGCAGGAGCAACAAAGCGCCCAGTTCAATTTTGCCCTGGCAGCCAAGCCGCTGCCCCAGGCGCTGAGCGATTTCAGCCGGGTCACCGGCATCAGTGTGATCTACACCGACGAAGCGCCCTATGGTCTCAATGCCCCGGCGATCAGCGGGCAGATGAGTGCCACCCAGGCCCTGCAACGGCTGCTCGGCAACTCAGGCTTTACCTTCCGCCAGATCGACGCCCGCACTCTGGCGCTTGAGCCTGTGCCCACCGATGGCGCAGTCAACCTGGGCGCCACCACCATCAGCGGCGCGAGCCAAGCCCAGGACACCACCAGCTATCAGCCACCGCCCACCAGCTCGGTGATGCGCTCCCACGGCCTGCTGCTGGAAACCCCTCAAACCGTCAACGTCGTGCCGGCCCAAGTGCTGCGTGACCAACAGCCGCGCAACCTGGATGACGCCCTGGGCAATATCAGTGGCATCACCCAGGCCAACACCCTCGGCAGCACCCAGGACGCGGTGATGCTGCGCGGTTTTGGTGACAACCGTAACGGCTCGATCATGAAGGACGGCATGCCCGTGGTGCAGGGCCGGGCGCTGAACGCCACCGCCGAGCGCGTCGAAGTGCTCAAAGGCCCGTCGTCTTTGCTGTATGGCATCCAGGACCCGGGCGGCGTGGTCAATATCGTCAGCAAGAAGCCCGAGCTGGTGCAGTCCACCTCGTTGACCGCGCGCGGCTCGACCTTTGGTGATGGCAAGAACGGCAGCGGCGGCAACCTCGACACCACCGGCCCGATTGGTGACAGCGGCCTGGCCTATCGCCTGATCGTCGACCACGAAGACGAAGATTACTGGCGCAACTTCGGCACCCACCGCGAAACGTTGGTGGCGCCGTCGCTGGCCTGGTACGGCGACACCACCAAAGTGGTGTTCGCCTATGAGCACCGCGAATTCCTCTCGCCGTTCGACCGTGGCACCGCCATCGACCCCAAGACCAACCACCCGTTGAACATCCCCGCGACCCGTCGGCTGGATGAGCCGTTCAACAATATGCAAGGCCGCTCCGACCTGTATCGCCTGGAAGTCGACCACGACTTGAACGACGACTGGAAAGCGCACTTCGGCTACAGCTGGAACCGCGAGACCTACGACGCCAGCCAGGTGCGCGTAGTCAAGGTCAACACCAACGGCACCCTGACCCGCAGCATGGACGGCACCCAGGGTGCGCTGACCACCGACCGCTTCGCCACCACCAGCCTGGAAGGCAAGGTCAATGTCGGCGGCATGCAGCACGACCTGGTGTTCGGGCTCGACGACGAGTACCGCAAGATCTACCGCGCCGACCTGATTCGCCAGGCGCCGCGTGGTGTCTTCAACTATAACGATCCGGTGTACGGCAACGAAGTCGCGGGCACCAAAGTCAGCGCGCCGGACAGCAACCAGACCGACCTGCTGCGCAGCGACTCGCTGTTCTTCCAGGACGCCATCCACCTCAATGACCAGTGGATTCTGGTCGGCGGTGCGCGCTACCAGATGTACGACCAATACGCCGGCAAAGGCGTGCCGTTCACCGCCAACACCGATGGCAACGGCCAGAAGTGGGTGCCGCGTGCCGGCCTGGTGTATCGCTACACCGATCAATTGTCGTTCTATGGCAGCTACACCGAGTCGTTCAAACCCAACTCCACCATCGCGCCGTTGGCGAACAAAAGCGTATTGGATGGCAGCCTGGAACCGGAGCAGTCCAAAGCCTGGGAGCTGGGCACCAAACTCGACATACCGGGGCGTATAACCGCCAGTGCGGCGCTGTTCAATATCGAAAAACGCAACGTGCTGGTGCAGGTCGGCGACGGTTTGGCAGCGGTCTACAGCGTGGCGGGCAAGGTGCGTTCCCGTGGCCTTGAGCTGGACGCCAGCGGCCAGTTGACCGACAACTGGAGCCTGATCGGCAGCTATGCCTACACCGATGCCGAGGTGACTGAAGACCCGACGCTTAAGGGCAATCGCCTGCAAAACGTGGCGAAAAACACCGCTTCGTTGTCGGCCGTGTACGACTTCGGCAGCATCTTGGGTGGTGACCAGCTGCGTGTGGGCGCTGGTGCCCGTTACGTGGGCGAGCGGGCCGGGGACGCGGCCAACAGCTTCGAACTGCCGAGCTACACCGTGGCCGATGCGTTTGCCAGCTACGACACCAAAATCGACGGGCAGAAGGTCAAGTTCCAGCTCAATGTGAAGAACCTGTTTGATCGCACCTACTACACCTCGTCGGTGAACACGCAGTTCGTGTCCATCGGCGATGCGCGGCAGGTGTCGGTTTCCAGCACGCTGCAGTTTTAAGGCAAGCGACCTCTTGTGGCGAGGGAGCTTGCTCCCGCTGGGTTGCGAAGCAGCCCCGCTCTTTGCCTTAAGAGCATGGGACTGCTACGCAGTCCCACGGGAGCAAGCCC
>NZ_VBVZ01000361.1 GCF_005863185.1 Pseudomonas edaphica | reverse complement strand
TCGGCGTTCAGCTCGATGACGATGTCACCGTGGTTGGTGGTCAGTTTGACTTGAGTCATGTTCACTACTCTTTTCAGGGAATTCGTGGGTTTGGACGCCAAGGCGCCGCTACCGGTTTGGCTAAATGTGTGCCAAGGCGCGCAGTTTAGCGTGCCCGGCAGGAATTTCGAGGTGGTTTTTTACCGCCGGTGCATTAAATGCAGCAGTTTTCGGTGCTGCTCTGTCAGGTACTTGACAGCATCGGCTATGATATCGCCTTTGTTTTATCTGGCCCCAACCGGCCACGAACCTGTCTGTTCAAGGATCCTATGAGCAAGCCCACTGTCGACCCTACCTCGAATTCCAAGGCCGGACCTGCCGTCCCGGTCAATTTCCTGCGCCCGATCATCCAGGCGGACCTGGATTCGGGCAAGCACACGCAGATCGTCACCCGCTTCCCGCCAGAGCCCAACGGCTACCTGCACATCGGTCACGCCAAGTCGATCTGTGTGAATTTCGGCCTGGCCCAGGAGTTCGGTGGCGTCACGCACCTGCGTTTCGACGACACCAACCCGGCCAAGGAAGACCAGGAATACATCGACGCCATCGAAAGCGACATCAAGTGGCTGGGCTTCGAATGGTCCGGTGAAGTGCGCTATGCGTCCAAGTATTTCGACCAGTTGTTCGACTGGGCCGTCGAGCTGATCAAGGCCGGCAAGGCCTACGTCGACGACCTGACCCCGGAGCAGGCCAAGGAATACCGTGGCACGCTGACCGAGCCGGGCAAGAACAGCCCGTTCCGTGACCGTTCGGTAGAAGAGAACCTCGACTGGTTCAACCGCATGCGCGCCGGTGAGTTCCCGGACGGCGCCCGCGTGCTGCGCGCCAAGATCGACATGGCCTCGCCGAACATGAACCTGCGCGACCCGATCATGTACCGCATCCGCCACGCCCATCACCACCAGACCGGTGACAAGTGGTGCATCTACCCGAACTATGACTTCACCCACGGTCAGTCGGACGCCATCGAAGGCATCACCCACTCCATCTGCACCCTGGAGTTCGAAAGCCATCGCCCGCTGTATGAGTGGTTCCTCGACAGCCTGCCGGTTCCGGCGCACCCGCGTCAGTACGAGTTCAGCCGCCTGAACCTGAACTACACCATCACCAGCAAGCGCAAGCTCAAGCAGTTGGTGGACGAAAAGCACGTGCATGGCTGGGATGACCCGCGCATGTCCACCCTGTCGGGTTTCCGCCGTCGCGGCTACACCCCGGCGTCGATCCGCAGCTTCTGCGACATGGTCGGCACCAACCGCTCCGACGGCGTGGTCGATTACGGCATGCTCGAGTTCAGCATCCGTCAGGACCTGGACGCCAACGCGCCGCGCGCCATGTGCGTATTGCGCCCGTTGAAAGTCGTGATCACCAACTATCCGGAAGACAAGGTCGACCACCTCGAACTGCCGCGTCACCCGCAAAAAGAAGAACTCGGCGTGCGCAAGCTGCCGTTCGCGCGTGAAATCTACATCGATCGTGATGACTTCATGGAAGAGCCGCCGAAAGGCTACAAGCGCCTGGAGCCTAACGGCGAAGTGCGCCTGCGCGGCAGCTACGTGATCCGTGCCGACGAAGCGATCAAGGACGCCGATGGCAACATCGTCGAACTGCGATGCTCCTACGACCCGGAAACCCTGGGCAAGAACCCTGAAGGCCGCAAGGTCAAAGGCGTCGTTCACTGGGTGCCGGCTGCTGCCAGCATCGAGTGCGAAGTGCGCCTGTACGATCGTCTGTTCCGTTCACCGAACCCTGAGAAGGCTGAAGACAGCGCCAGCTTCCTGGACAACATCAACCCTGACTCCCTGCAAGTTCTCACGGGTTGTCGTGCCGAGCCATCGCTTGGCGACGCACAGCCGGAAGACCGTTTCCAGTTCGAGCGCGAAGGTTACTTCTGCGCGGATATCAAGGACTCCAAACCTGGTCATCCGGTCTTCAACCGTACCGTGACCTTGCGTGATTCGTGGGGCCAGTGATTCTCTAAGGAAGCCGTTGTGCTAACGATCTACAACACACTCAGCAAGACCAAAGAAGTCTTTAAGCCGCTGGACGGCAACAAGGTGCGCATGTACGTGTGCGGCATGACCGTGTACGACTACTGCCACATCGGTCACGGCCGCAGCATGGTTGCCTTCGACCTGGTGACCCGCTGGTTGCGTTTCAGCGGCTATGACTTGACCTATGTGCGCAACATCACCGACATCGAAGACAAGATCATCAACCGGGCGCGCGAGAACGGCGAACCGTTCGATGTGCTGACCGAGCGCATGATCACCGCGATGCACGAGGATGAAGCGCGTCTGAACATCCTCAAACCGGACATGGAGCCGCGCGCCACGGATCACATTCCGGGCATGTTGAGCATGATCCAGACCCTGATCGACAAGGGTTACGCCTACGCCCCAGGCAATGGCGACGTGTACTACCGCGTCGCCAAGTTCATGGGTTATGGCAAGTTGTCGCGCAAGAAAATCGAAGACCTGCGCATCGGCGCACGTATCGAAGTCGACGAAGCCAAGCAGGATCCACTGGATTTTGTGCTGTGGAAAGGCACCAAGCCCGGCGAGCCGAGCTGGGAATCGCCGTGGGGCGCCGGGCGTCCGGGCTGGCACATCGAATGCTCGGTGATGTCCACCTGCTGCCTGGGCGAGACCTTCGATATTCATGGCGGCGGCAGCGACCTTGAGTTCCCGCACCACGAAAACGAAATCGCCCAAAGCGAAGCCGCCACCGGCAAGACCTACGCCAACGCCTGGATGCATTGCGGCATGATCCGCATCAATGGCGAGAAGATGTCCAAGTCCTTGAACAACTTCTTCACCATCCGCGATGTGCTGGAAAAGTACCACCCGGAAGTGGTGCGTTATTTGCTGGTGTCGAGCCACTACCGCAGCGCCATCAACTACTCGGAAGACAACCTCAAGGACGCCAAAGGCGCCCTGGAGCGTTTCTACCATGCGTTGAAAGGCCTGCCGGCCGTGGCGCCGGCCGGCGGCGAAGCCTTCGTGGCACGCTTTACCGAGGTCATGAACGACGACTTCGGCACGCCGGAAGCCTGCGCGGTGCTGTTCGAGATGGTGCGTGAGATCAACCGTCTGCGTGAGAGTGATCTTGATGCAGCCGCTGGTCTTGCTGCGCGCTTGAAAGAGCTGGCCAGCGTGTTGGGTGTACTGCAGATGGAAGCCGATGACTTCCTGCAAGCCGGCGCCGAAGGGCGTGTAGATGCCGCTGAAGTAGACGCGTTGATTCAAGCGCGCCTGGCTGCCCGTGCAGGCAAAGACTGGGCGGAGTCCGACCGTATCCGTGACCAACTGACCGCGATGGGTGTGGTGTTGGAAGACGGGAAGGGCGGCACAACGTGGCGGTTGGCTGATCAGGCTTGATCGGTAAACCCTGAATAAAAAACGCCCCGACTGGTTCGGGGCGTTTTTTATTGTGCAAGCGTGGCTCGTTCCCACGCTCTGCGTGGGAACGCCGCCCTGGACGCTCTGCGTCCTGCTTTTGGCAAACACCTCAAGCCCTGTGCAAGGTGACGCGGAGCGTCACGGGATGCATTCCCACGCAGAGCGTGGGGACGATCAATGTGGGCCGTAACGCTAATGTTAATTTAATCCTCCGGTGTAATAAGCGAGTATTGCCAAATGTTACCCTGGGTTTTCCGGCGGCTGTCTGCGCCGCTTTTTTAGTGCGAGGCTGTATGCGAAGTTGGTTGAGCCGCTACCGTTACGTCATCCTTTTCTGGCTGTGCTTCGGCGTGTTCCGCACCTCCCTGGCCGACTGGAACCCCATCCCGTCCGGGTCGATGCGCCCGACGTTGCTGGAGGGCGATGTTGTGCTGGTCAACCGCGTGGCGTATGACCTCAAGTTGCCGCTTACGGATATATCCCTGGCCAAGCTGGATGACCCAAAACGCGGTGATGTGGTGACCTTCTCGTCACCCAAGGACGGCATGCGCTTGATCAAACGCATCGTCGGCATTCCCGGCGATACCCTGGAAATGAAAGATGAAGTGCTGTGGGTCAACGGCACGCCGGCTACCTACAGTGATGGCCAGGACATCAGCGAACCGATCGTGCCAGGCCAGACAGTGCCGGGTATCAAGCTGATCGAGCATGCGAGCAACAGTCAGCGCAGCATTCAGTTCATGCCCACGGTTCGGGCATTGCGAAATTTCGGCCCGGTCACCGTGCCTGCCGACAGTTATTTCATGCTGGGTGACAACCGCGACAACAGCGATGACTCGCGCTACATCGGCTTTGTGCCACGCCGCTTGTTGATCGGGCACGCGCATCATGTGCTGGCATCTGCGCAAATCCTCGATCATTGGATGCCGCGCTTGAACCGCTTCGGCGCGCCGATCCTGTAATTACGCCTTGGCGCCCAGTGCGCGAATTGCAAACCCTGCGATGTTAGCCAACTGCTCGACGCTAGCGCCGCCCTTACCGGCAATCTTCATGCCGCTAAGGGTGGCCATCAGAAAGTCGCAGGCGGCCGGCAAATCGGTGCCCGGCACGAGTTCACCCTGTTCCTGCGCACATCTCAGGGTCTGCTCAAATGCACGGCGCAAACGCTCGGCGCTGTGTGCGGTGAGCTGATTGATTTCTTCATCTTCCTGGCCAAACTCACAGATCGCATTGACGCCCATGCACCCGGCCGTGCCTTCGCGAAGGGCGCGGGTGGCGAAGGAGTTCAGGGTGTCGTGCAGGCCTTGCAGCGGTGTCGGGCCTTGGCCCAGACGCTCGATCAGGTCGTCGACGCCCGTGCGCTGATACTCGGCCATGGCCTGCAGGTACAACTGGCGTTTGTCGCCAAAGGTGTTGTACATGCTCTGGCGGCTCAGCCCCATGGCCTGCATCAGTTCTTCGGTTGAGGCGGCGGCAAAACCCTTGTCGCAAAATACGCGGATGGCGTGTTGCAGCACCTGGTCGCGGTCGAAGGCTCGGGGTCTTGCCATGGGGTACCTCTGGAAAGTGAAGGGTCAGGCCAGGTAGCCACCGTCGATGCTCAGGCTGGCGCCGGTCACAAAGGCAGCTTCTTCAGACGCGAGATAGGCGACCATGCCGGCGATTTCGTCAGCCGTGCCTGTACGGCCCAAGGGCACCAGGCTTTTGATCAGGTCGGCATGCGGCGCGTCTGCCGGGTTCATGTCAGTGCTGGTCGGGCCGGGCTGGACGTTATTGACGGTGATGCCGCGCGGGGCAAAATCAATCGCCAGGCCGCGGATCATACCGGCGATCGCCGCCTTCGTCATGCTATAGACGCTGGAGCCCGGAAAGGCTGAGCGCTGCGCTACGACGCTGCCCACGCTGATGATCCTGTCACCACTGCGCATCACTGCTGACGCGGCTTTCGCGGCGGCGAATGTCGCGCGTACATTCACGGCGAACATGCGGTCGAAGTCTTCCAGGCTGAATTCGTCCACGCTGCCGAGCTGCAAGATCCC
Organism: Pseudomonas edaphica; assembly: GCF_005863185.1. Taxonomy (GTDB): domain Bacteria; phylum Pseudomonadota; class Gammaproteobacteria; order Pseudomonadales; family Pseudomonadaceae; genus Aquipseudomonas; species Aquipseudomonas edaphica. The sequence continues at coordinate 945 of NZ_VBVZ01000361.1, read as the reverse complement.
GGCATTGTTAACCAGGATATTCAGCGTGCCGAAATGCGCAACGGTAGTGGTCACGGCTCGGGCAATCGCCACCACATCGGCGCTGTCCGCCTGAATGGCCAGGGCTGTGCCGCCTTGGCTTTGAATCTGGCCGACCAGTGCCTGCGCCTTGTCAGCCGACGCGGAATAGGTGAAGGCCACTGCCGCGCCTTCAGCCGCCAGGCGCCGTACGATGGCTTCGCCGATGCCACGGGAGCCGCCGGTTACCAGGGCGACTTTGTCAGTAAAACGTGCGAGATGAGCGGTCATGGGTGTGCCTGTTTTTAGTGGATTAATAAATCCACTAAACCGTATCAGGCCAATTCCAATGCGCCAAGCTATTTATGGATTATTTAATCTTTAACTAGGGCGCGACATTTTTGCCTTACCTTTGGAGGCTCGGCTCGCACACTGAAACTGACGGTGATTTGAATGGATTGTATTTTCTGCAGCATTGTCCGCAAGACGTCCCCGGCCCATATCCTCTGGGAAGACGACCAGCATATGGCGTTCCTGTCGATCTTCCCCAATACGCCTGGTTTCAGCGTGGTGATCCCCAAACAGCATTACGGCAGCTACGCGTTCGCGCAGTCGGATGCGGTGTTGTCCGCGTTGATTGTGGCGACCAAGAAAACCGCACTGCTGATTGATCGGGCGTTTCCCGACGTGGCGCGCACGGGGATGATGCTCGAAGGCTACGGCGTGGACCATCTGCATGCGAAGCTGTTTCCCATGCACGGCACGGGGCAGGACAGCGCGTTCAAGCCCATCAGCTCCAAAGTCGACAAGTTTTTTGCGGCGTATGAGGGCTATATCTCATCCCACGATTTTGTGCGGGCCGATGATGGGGAACTGGCAGCGTTGGCGACGCACATCCGCTCGTTCGCCTGACGCAAAAACCAATGTGGGAGCTGGCTTGCCTGCGAT